>NZ_JBAMDI010000078.1:0-53266 GCF_036961695.1 Pseudomonas sp. CGJS7
ATCCGCGCCACCATTTCGCTCACCACCTGCAAGTCCAGCATGAACTGCTCCACGGTCTTGAACTCGTTGTCGTTGTGCCCGGTGTACTTCACGTCCGGCATGGCCAGGCCAAATTGCACACCGTTGGGAAGATCGTGCACAGAAGTCGCGCCGGCCGAGGTTCCGAACTCATGCTTCATACCCAGGTTCTCGGTGGCCACAGCGAGCAGAGCCTTGACCCATTCGCCTTCAGGGTTGCGGTACATCGGCTCGTCCAGGCTGAAGTCGAACGCCACCGAGGTGTTGCTTTGCCGGGTCCATTTGCCCAGTTTGTCGGCCAGTTCGTCCTTGATCGTGGCGATCGGCTTCCCCTTGGGAATGCGCAGATTCACCGCCAGTTTCAAGCCTTTGTCATCCACCCCGACAAAAGTCAGCGAGGTGGTCAGCGGGCCCATGAACGGGTCCTTGAAGGCCACGCCGAGCTTGTTGCCCAGGTAGTCCAGGCCCCAGTTTTCGGCGGCGTAGCGGGCCGCGTCGGTAAAGTGGTTGTGCTTGAGCGACACCTGCTGGCCGAGGCCATTGATGAAATCGAGCATACGCGCCACCGGGTTGATGCCGGATTCCGGCTCCGAAGAGTGTGCGGAAACACCGGTCACGGTGAGCAAGACTTGCTTGCCGTCGGCCTTGGCGTCGATGCTGAAGTCGCTTCCATGCTGCTTCACATATCTGGCGCCGGCTTGCTGCAGGTGCTTGACCAACTGTGCCGGGTTGTCAGAAATCAGGGTCGCAACCGAAGTTGTCGGGATCTGGTTGGTGGCCAGGCCACCGGTCAGGTTGACGATCTCGGCACCCTTGCCGCTAGCCGGGCGCTTGGTGAAGCTGGCCATGACCGTGCCGTAGCCTTTCTCGGCAATCACTACCGGGTAGCCGCCGTCGAGGGCCAGGTTGTAATCGGGCGTAGGGTTGCGCTCAAAGTAGTAGGGGATGGCATCACCGCTGGTTTCTTCGGTGGTGTCGATCAGCAGCTTGAACTGCCGGGCGAGCGGCAGGTTTTCGTCCTTGGCCACTTTCAGCGCGTACATCGCCACCACGATGCCGTTCTTGTCGTCTTCTGTGCCGCGGCCGTACATGCGGTCACCCACCAGGGTGACCTTGAACGGGTCTAGGCGCGTACCGTCGGCCAGCTTCCAGTTGTCCGGGTTGACCGGCACGACGTCAGCGTGGGCATGGATGCCGATCACTTCCTTCCCGCTGCCCAGCGAGATCTCGTACACCCGGTTGTCGATGTTGCGGAAGGCCAGGCCGAAGCGGTCGGCCAAGGCCTTGATCTTGTCGGCGATCTTGAGGAATTCAGGGTTTTCGTACTGCGGCGTACCCTCGACATTGAAGGTGGGGATGGCTACCAGTTCACGCAGGGTTTCGGTCGCGGCTTTGCCATACTTGATGCGGGTATACAGGCCGAGCAGGCGGTTGATCTCGTCTTGTTGCCCGGCGGCCAATGGCTTGTCGGCCAGGTAGGCGTCGACGGTTGCCTTGAGGTTGTCGGCCTTGCCCTGGTCGCTGTCTTTGAGCTTGCCGAGGAATTGCCTGAAGTCGCTTGGGTCGCTGCCGTCAAAGGCTTTGATGATGGCTGCGGACTGCTGCTGGGTGAGGTTGGCTTGAGCAGGCAGGGTAAACAGGCCGATGCCGGCCAGCAGCAGGGTGGTGGCGGTGAATTTTTTCAACTGCATGGTTGTGCGCATTCCTTTGCCAATCATTGTTCAGGGTTACCCGTTCGGGAAACGGGAAGACGCCCACGCTAACACCAATGACCCGTGGTACGGGAGTACCAGAAAGGTGACGTGTCGCACAAACGAAAAAGCCCCGGGCTCAGGCCCAGGGCTTTCTTGATATGGCGCACTCGGCGGGATTCGAACCCACGACCCCTGCCTTCGGAGGGCAGTACTCTATCCAGCTGAGCTACGAGTGCAACGCGCACGCATGATACCCATCTGTGTCGTTGACGTCCATCGCCTTGATCTGTAGCTGTTTTTACCGCGTTGGCTGTGCAGATCCCTTTGGGGTGGATACACGACAATACCGATCGGAAATGAACAACGGTGGGTCGGGGAGACCGGCCTTAACCGGGCGCACGCCAATGCCATCGATTACGGCGCCGATGACGACAGCATCATCGTTTCAGCCCAACATCAGGGCGGGGGGGAATTGGCCGTGACAAGCAGTAAAACGAATTTTTGCTTCGCCCCACGTCCGGCCGCAGCATCGTCTACCCTTCAGCGGCCATTCTGCGGGCGATTTCAGATGGGCTGTTCAACCATTCGTTCTTTTTTTCGAACAGCCTATTGTCCAACACCCCAGCAGCCGCTTAGCATTCGTTTGAGATTTCAAACGCTCGATGCCCTGCCTTGGGCGCTTTTCAACAATCAACAATTCGGGAAGCCGACATGCAGCTCAAAGACGCTCAGTTGTTCCGCCAGCAAGCCTATATCAATGGTGAGTGGCTGGATGCGGACAACGGCCAGACCATCAAGGTGACCAACCCGGCCACCGGCGAAGTCATCGGTACCGTGCCGAAGATGGGCACCGCGGAAACCCGCCGCGCCATCGAAGCTGCCGACAAGGCCCTGCCGGCCTGGCGTGCCCTGACTGCGAAAGAGCGCTCGGCCAAGCTGCGTCGCTGGTTCGAACTGATGATCGAGAACCAGGACGACTTGGCTCGCCTGATGACCACCGAACAGGGCAAGCCGCTGGCCGAAGCCAAGGGCGAAATCGCCTACGCTGCCTCGTTCATCGAGTGGTTCGCCGAAGAAGCCAAGCGCATCTACGGTGACACCATCCCGGGCCACCAGCCAGACAAGCGCCTGATTGTCATCAAGCAGCCAATCGGCGTTACCGCGGCCATCACTCCGTGGAACTTCCCGGCCGCCATGATCACCCGTAAAGCCGGCCCGGCCCTGGCCGCTGGCTGCACCATGGTCCTCAAGCCGGCTTCGCAAACCCCATACTCCGCTCTGGCGCTGGTCGAGCTGGCCCACCGTGCCGGCATCCCGGCTGGCGTGCTGAGTGTGGTTACCGGCAGCGCCGGCGAAGTTGGCGGCGAACTGACCGGCAACTCCCTGGTACGCAAGCTGTCCTTCACCGGCTCGACCGAAATCGGTCGCCAGCTGATGGAAGAATGCGCCAAGGACATCAAGAAGGTTTCCCTGGAGCTGGGTGGCAACGCCCCGTTCATCGTGTTCGACGACGCCGACCTGGACAAGGCGGTCGAGGGCGCGATCATCTCCAAGTACCGTAACAACGGCCAGACCTGCGTCTGCGCCAACCGTATCTACGTGCAGGACGGCGTCTACGACGCGTTCGCCGAGAAGCTGGCCGCTGCAGTTGCCAAGCTGAAGATCGGTAACGGCCTGGAAGAAGGCACCACCACTGGCCCGCTGATCGATGGCAAGGCTGTCGCCAAGGTCCAGGAACACATCGAGGACGCCGTCAGCAAAGGCGCCAAAGTGCTGTCCGGTGGCAAGCTGATCGAAGGCAACTTCTTCGAGCCGACCATCCTGGTTGACGTACCGAAGACCGCTGCTGTCGCCAAGGAAGAGACGTTCGGCCCACTGGCGCCGCTGTTCCGCTTCAAAGACGAAGCCGAAGTCATCGCCATGTCCAATGACACCGAGTTCGGCCTGGCCTCGTACTTCTACGCCCGTGACATGAGCCGTGTGTTCCGTGTCGCCGAAGCCCTGGAATACGGCATGGTGGGTATCAACACCGGCCTGATCTCCAACGAAGTCGCGCCGTTCGGTGGTATCAAGGCTTCGGGCCTGGGCCGCGAAGGTTCCAAGTACGGTATCGAGGACTACCTCGAAATCAAATACCTGTGCATCAGCGTCTGATAGCACGGTAAAGGCTTTACCTCTGCCAGCGGGGCGCGAGAGCGACGTCTCGCTGGCCTTTTTTACATTGCAGTACCTGGTGGCCAGGGCGTTCACGACAGTCGATCAACGAATACTGTTCGCGAGCACTCCCAGCCGCCCCCGAATAAAAGCGCCATTCCTGTCGGCGCAATGAGGGCATTATGAGCAAAACCAACGAATCCTTGATGCAACGTCGTGTAGCTGCCGTTCCACGTGGCGTCGGCCAGATCCACCCGATCTTCGTCGACACCGCGAAGAACTCGACCGTGATCGACGTTGAAGGCCGCGAACTGATCGACTTCGCCGGCGGCATCGCAGTACTGAACACCGGCCACCTGCACCCGAAAGTGGTTGCAGCCGTGCAAGAGCAGCTGACCAAGGTCAGCCACACCTGCTTCCAGGTGCTGGCTTACGAGCCCTACGTAGAGCTGTGCGAAAAGATCAACAAGCTGGTCCCAGGCGACTTCGACAAGAAGACCCTGCTGGTCACCACCGGCTCCGAAGCCGTTGAAAACGCCGTCAAGATCGCCCGTGCTGCCACTGGCCGCGCTGGCGTCATCGCCTTCACCGGCGGTTATCACGGCCGTACCATGATGACCCTGGGCCTGACCGGCAAGGTCGTGCCGTACTCCGCTGGCATGGGCCTGATGCCAGGCGGCATCTTCCGCGCCCTGTTCCCGAGCGAACTGCACGGTATCAGCGTTGATGACGCCATCGCCTCGGTCGAGCGCATCTTCAAGAACGACGCCGAGCCGCGCGACATCGCCGCAATCATCCTCGAGCCAGTACAAGGCGAAGGTGGCTTCCTGCCAGCGCCGAAAGAGCTGATGAAACGCCTGCGCGCCCTGTGCGACCAGCACGGCATCCTGCTGATCGCCGACGAAGTACAAACTGGCGCTGGCCGTACCGGCACCTTCTTCGCCATGGAACAGATGGGCGTTGCGCCTGACCTGACCACCTTCGCCAAATCCATCGCTGGCGGCTTCCCGCTGGCCGGTGTGTGCGGCAAGGCCGAATACATGGACGCCATCGCGCCTGGCGGCCTGGGCGGTACCTACGCCGGTTCGCCGATCGCTTGCGCCGCGGCCCTGGCCGTGATCGAAGTGTTCGAAGAAGAAAAACTGCTGGACCGCAGCAAGGCTGTGGGTGAGCGCCTGACCGCCGGCCTGCGCGAAATCCAGAAGAAGTACCCGATCATCGGCGACGTCCGTGGTCTGGGCTCGATGATTGCCGTCGAAGTCTTCGAGAAGGGCACTCACACCCCGAACGCTGCTGCTGTTGGCCAGGTTGTCGCCAAGGCTCGTGAAAAGGGTCTGATCCTGCTGTCTTGCGGCACCTACGGCAACGTCCTGCGTATCCTGGTTCCGCTGACCGCCGAAGACGCGCTGCTGGACAAAGGCCTGGCCATCATCGAAGAGTGCTTCGCTGAAATCGCCTGATGTGACGCGCTTCAGAAAAAACCCGCCTAGGCGGGTTTTTTTTATGCCCAGATAAGCCGTGTGGCGCTATGGTTATCGGAGGACTGGCTTTGGAAGCTGCGACGGACTGTGTGTCAGGTTATTCAGGAGTAGTTGGCGATGAGCGCTGCAGCCCCCACCCCACCAAGCGTACTGATTGTCGAAGGCGATCCTTGGGTACGGGACATGCTCAGCGAGATGCTGCTCAGCGTGCGCTGTGACGCCCGCCTGCAGGTATGCGCGGACGGCTCGCAGGCGCTTAGTGCCTTGTCCAGCAAGCCTGACCTGATCATCGCCGCCCGTGAGCTGGCCGGTGTCGACGGCCTCGACCTGCTGCGCAAGGTGCGCGCCAAAGGGCCAGGGGTGCCGTTCATTCTCATGAGTAACCGCAATGACAGCGCCAGTGTGCGCGAAGCGCTGCCCCTGCACCCCACGGCGTACCTGAGCAAGCCGCTGAACCTGGATAACCTGCGCAAGCGCCTGCAAGAGTTGCTGCTGGCCGTTGGCGAGGAGATCGCCTGCCCGGTACCGGCGTTGCAGGCGGGGGCCACCCTGTCAGCCTACCTTGAGCAGCGTCGCGCTACCGCCGATGGCGGGCCGCTGCTGGCCGATGTGCAGGTAGCGATCAATCGAGCGCTGAACCCCCAGGGCCTGAACCTCAGGGTGCTCGAAGAGGAAGTGCGTAACGACCCGCAAGTGACGGCGGTGCTGATCGCCGCCGCCAATAGTGCGGCATTGCACCGTGAAGCCCCGGTGCAGACGTTGCTGCAGGCCCTGAACAAGCTTGGCAGTACCCAAAGCATGAACCTGATCCTGGGCATGACCCTCAAGCGCAGCGCACGCCTCAGTGACCCGCTGTTGGCGGAGCACGCGACCCGTTACTGGGACCTGTCACTGCACACTGCCGAATATGGCCGCACTTTGGCGCGCATGCTCGAGCTGGACGAGGGGCGTTGTTACTGCGCGGGCTTGCTGCATTGCCTGGGCGACCTGGCGGTGTTGCGCTGCCTGCAAGAGTGGCGGTTGGCCGGGGGGGATCTGGACGAGCGCAATGTGCAGCAATCGCTGGAAGAGTTTGCTGCGGCATTCGGCTCGGCGTTGCGTACTCGCTGGCGTTTGCCGCTGGCACTGCGCGAGCTGATCGCTGCGATCTACCAGTTGGGTGGTGGCGTTTACTCGCTGGAGATCCTGGCCATGAACCTGGCTGGGCAGTTGTCGCGGCTGCCGGCTGGGCAGGGCCTGGAGAAGGTGGCCAGCGGCAAGACGGCGCGGCTGCTCAAGCTTGGCCTGCCGGAGCTGAGGCGGTTGCGCAAAGAAGAGAACCCGGAAGTAAAGCCGCAGGAAGAACCGCCGGTGGCTGGGGCCGAGGTTTCCAGCTGAGATTCGGGGCCGCATTGCGGCCCTTCGCGGGCTTGCCCGCTCCCGCAGGCCCTCGAATACCGGCCAAAGCCAGTGCCCGTGCCGCCTGATCAGCCGCGGACTATCTGGTTCTTGCCCTGCCGCTTGGCCCGGTACATTGCCGCATCGGCCCGCGCATACAGGCTGTCCAGCGCCACATCCTCGTCGGTCAGCCCGGTCAGCCCCTGGCTCACCGTCACCCCGTACGTCTGCTGGCCATGGGTGAAGCTCAAGTGCTGAATCTGCCGTTGCAAGCGCTCGGCAATCTGCTCCGCTACCTGGGCGTTGCAGCCCGGAAACACTGCCGCAAATTCTTCGCCGCCAATGCGTCCGAACAGGTCGCCCCGGCGTAGCACGGCCTTGCCGCTGTCGGCGATGTGTTGCAGCACCTGGTCGCCTTCCTGGTGGCCATAGCTGTCATTGATGCGTTTGAAGTCGTCGATATCCAACAGCAGGAAAGCCAGCGGTGTACCGTCCTCACGTGCACTGTCGAAGGCTTGCTGGGCACATTCGAAAAAGTGCCTGCGGTTACTGCTCTGGGTCAGCACGTCGGTGGTGGCCAGGCGCTGCAGTTCGCCTTCAAGCTGCTTCTTCTCGGTGATGTCTTCGGCGATACCGACAATGATTACCCGGTCGCTATCGTGCTGCTGGTTGATGTAGCACTTGTCGCTCAGCCAGCGCAGTTGCCCGTCGGCATTGAGGATGCGGTACTCGCGGTCTTCCACCGCGCCCTTGAGCAGTACCTGGGCCAGGCTACGTTCGGCGAACTCGAGGTCGTCGGGGTAGATGCTGTCACGCCATTCGTTGTAGTCAGCCAGCACCAGGCTGACCGGGCGGCCAAAGATGCGCTCGTAGGCTGGGCTCACGTACAGCACCTGACGGGTTTCCCAGTCGAAGGCCCAGAGCACTGCGTTGACGCTGTCGAGCAACGAGCTGAACAGCTGATCACGCTCACTCAGGCGGGCAACCTCTCCTTGGGCGTGGAGCAACGCCAGTAAAGTCTGGGCGGCTTCGGGAGGAGGGGTGCCGGGGAAAATCGTTGGAATGTTCTTGGCCATGTGCACGGAGCAGGTCTCAACGTGAAAGCGTGCGGCCAGCATCCGGCCCGCCACGCAGGCGATATTCCGGATTCGAGTGGAGAGGTGGGGGCGAAGTTCCGAATGGCACGCCCCGCTGCGGGGCGTGCCGATCAACGGCGGTCAGGCGCCGGTCGGGCGCAGCGAGTAAGTCTTGAGTTGTGCTGCGAAGTCGCGCAGTGCCTGGATGCCGCTGGTTTCGGCCTCATGTACCCAGTCTTTCATGGCTGCCAGCATGTCGTGGCCGTTGGCACTGGTGCGCGCCCAGATCTGCTGCAGGGCCAGGCGCTTTTCGTAGATGGTTTTCAGTGCCTGGCTGTGCGCGAGCATGGACTCGATGCGCACGTGGTGGCGGTCTTCCAGCAGGCTGGTTTCGCGAGACAGCAGCCGCTTGGCCCGGCGGAAACGGTGACGCACCGAGGCGTCGACACGGGCCAGTTCCTGTTTCACCAGCGGGCCGATCACCAGCTTGCGGTACTGGGCCATGATCTGGAAGCGGTTGTTGAGGATGGCCATGGCGGTGTCCATGTCCAGGCTGGCCTTGCCGGCCACCCGGTGGGCGATGGGCGCCACGCGCTGCACCTTGGCCAGACGCAGCAGGCAGAACAGGCGGATCCACGCCCAGCCCATGTCGAACTCCCAGCGTTTGACCGAGAGCTTGGCCGAGTTGGGGTAGGTGTGGTGGTTGTTGTGCAGTTCTTCACCGCCGATGACGATGCCCCAGGGCACCAGGTTGGTGGCGGCGTCGCGGCATTCGAAGTTGCGATAGCCGAGGGCATGGCCCAGGCCGTTGACCACACCGGCGGCCCAGAACGGAATCCACATCATCTGCACCGCCCATATGGTGATGCCCAGGGTGCCGAACAGCAGCAGGTCGATTACCGCCATCAGTGCGATACCGCCCAGTTTGTAACGCGAGTACAGGTTGCGCTCGATCCAGTCATCCGGGCAGTTCTTGCCATAGATGCGCAGGGTTTCGGGGTTGCGCGCCTCTTCACGGTACAGCTCGGCACCTTTGCGCAGCACTGTGCCCAGGCCCTTGTACACCGGGCTGTGCGGGTCGTCGGGGGTTTCGCACTTGGCGTGGTGCTTGCGGTGGACGGCGGTCCACTCGCGGGTGTTCTGCGCCGTGGTCAGCCACAGCCAGAAGCGGAAGAAGTGCTTGAGCGCGCCGTTGAGCTCCAGGGCCCGGTGCGCGGAGTAGCGATGCAGGTAGACCGTGACGCTGACAATGGTCACGTGGGTCATCAACAGAGTGATGCCGACCAGTTGCCAGGCCGACAGGTCGAGCAGGCCGTTATACCACATAGGTGCAAATACCCTCGAAATGCAGGGGGAAGGGCTGATTATCCCTTGGCGGGGAAATAAAACCAGTCAACCGTTGAGATAGGAGGTCACGACATGTTTCAGCCTTTATAATGCCCACTCCTTTTTGATGGCCTTTCCCACCCGACATGTCTGTTTCCGTTCGCGACGCCTTGCGCATGGCTGCGCTGTATGTGGTGCTCTCGATCCTCTGGCTTGCGCTGGCGGAGGTGATGCTGCACAGCATGACTGACGATCCCTTGGCACTGACCGTGGGGCGGCAGATCAACGTGGTGGTCTGGGTGCTGCTCAGTGCCTTGCTGATCTATGTGTCGCGCGTGCGCCTGCTCAATTTCATCGGCCATGGCGCGCGTTTGCGTTGTGAAGACCGTGAACGGCTGCGCATGGCTGCCGCAGTGTTCGACAGTACCCTCGAAGGTGTGCTGGTGACCGACCGCCAAGGCCTGATCGTGCACGTCAATCGTGCCTTCATGCGCATCACCGGCTACCAGCAGGATGAGGTTATCGGCCAGCGCCCGAGCAAGTTCAAGTCGGGCCACCATGGCCTGGCCTTCTACCAGGAGGTTTTCGCCACCCTGGCCGAGAAGGGCGAGTGGAGTGGTGAAATCTGGAACCGGCGCAAAAGCGGGGAAATCTACCCGCAGTGGCAGACCATTTGCGCCATTCGTGATGACGAGGGTGAGCTCAGCCATTACGTGGCGGTGTTCAGTGACATCAGCGCCATCAAGCATTCGGAACAAGAGCTTGCCTACCTCGCCCACCACGACCCGCTGACCGGCCTGCCCAACCGCCTGCTGTTTACCGACCGGCTGGAGCAGGCATTGGCGGCTGCGCAGGCCAACAAGCGCGGTTGCGCCTTGTTGCTGCTGGACCTGGATCACTTCCAGAGCATAAACGACGGCCTGGGCCATACCATTGGCGACCAGTTGCTGAAGCTGGTGGGCGAGCGTCTGGGGGAGGTGTTGGGTAACGGTGTGACCCTGGCGCGTCTGGGCGGCGACGAATTCGGCGTGCTGGTCGAGAACTGCCAGCAGGTCGGCCAGGCGGGCAAGCTGGCGCAGTGCATCATCGAGCGTATGCGTGAGCCGTTTCAGTTCGACGGCAATCGTCTGTTCATCAGCGCCAGCGTCGGAATCAGCCTTTACCCCAGCGATGCCTTGGGTGCCGAGCAGTTGCTGCGCAATGCCGACTCGGCGTTGTACAAGGCCAAAAGCAACGGGCGGGCCTGCTATGCGCTGTACACCGAAGAGCTGACCGCCCACGCCCAGCATCGGGTCGAGACCGCCGCTGAATTGCGTCGGGCCCTGGAGCAGGATGAACTGCGGGTGTACTTCCAGCCGGTACACGACCTGGCATCAGGCCGACAGGTCGGGGTCGAGACGCTGGTGCGCTGGCAGCACCCCAGGCGCGGTCTGGTACCGCCGGGCGAGTTCATCCCGATTGCCGAACGCACCGGCCTGATTGCCGAGATCGATACCTGGGTGCTGCGCCAGGCCTGCCGGCAAATGGTGCAGTGGCAGGCTCAAGGCCGGCAGCTGGCATTTGTGGGGGTGAACATCTCCAGTCGCCTGTTTGGCCAGCATGAGCTGTATCGGCAGGTAGCCGAAGTGCTGCACGACACCGGCCTCGCCCCGGCCTTGCTGGAGCTGGAAGTGACCGAAAGCGCGGTGATGGAAGACCCTGAGGTGGCGCTGGAGCAACTGCACCGCTTGCGTGAACTGGGGGTGACCCTGGCCATCGACGACTTTGGCACCGGGTATTCGTCACTGCTGCGGCTCAAGCGTTTGCCGGTGCAGAAGCTGAAAATCGACCAAGGGTTTGTGGCTGGGTTGCCAGTGGATGAAGACGACATCGCCATTGTGCGGGTGATCATCGCCTTGGCCCGTAGCATGGGTATGCAGGTGCATGCCGAGGGCATCGAGCAGGCGGAACAGGCCAGCTTCCTGCTGCAGGAGGAGTGCCAGTTGGGTCAAGGGTACTGGTTCGGGCGGCCAGTGCCGGCTGCGGATCTTCGCTGGGATTGAGACCGGGCTGCAACGCAGCCCTGGATTTCAACGCTTGTTCAAACCCTTCGCCAGGCGGTCCCCGCCCAGCTGGATCAACGCCACTAACGCTACCAGCATGGCGATCACGGTCAGCATGATCTGGCTGTCGAAACGCTGGTAGCCATACCGATAGGCGATATCCCCCAGCCCGCCGGCACCAATCGCCCCGGCCATCGCCGACGAGTTGATCAAGGTCACCAAGGTAATGGTGAAGCCCCCGACGATCCCCGGCAGCGCCTCGGGCAACAGTACATGCCAGACGATGTGCCAGCGCCGGCAGCCCATGGCCTGTGCGGCTTCCACCAGACCATGGTCGACCTCACGCAGGCTGACCTCGGCAATCCGCGCAAAGAACGGTGTGGCGGCAATGGTCAGCGGCACCACTGCCGCCCACACACCATAAGTGGTACCCACCACCAGGCGGGTGAAAGGAATCAGCGCAACCATCAGGATCAGAAACGGAATCGAGCGGAACAGGTTGACGAAGGCGCCCAGCACCCGGTTCAGCAGCCGCGCCTCGAAGATCCCGCCCTTGTCGCTGGTCACCAGCAGCACCGCCATGGGTACACCCACCAGCAGGGCGATCAGTGACGAAACCCCAACCATCAGCAGCGTATCAAGCAAGCCTTCCAGCAGGCGATCAATCCACATGGCCCAATACCTCCACGTCCTCGGCCCAACGGCGGGCACGTTCCAGCAATTGATGGGTGTCGTGCGGCGAGTGTTGCACCGAGAGGATGAGTTGCCCCAAGGCATGTTCGCCGATGGTTTCCACGCCGCCCTGCAGCAGGCGTACACGCCCGCCCAGGTCGTTGAACAGGGCAGACAGCTCTGGCTCGCCAAGCACCGTCAGTTTCAGCACTACGGCGCTGTTGCCGCTCGCCGGGTGGGCCTGGAGGCTGGCTTGCAGTGCGGCGGGTAGCTTGGCCTGCAAAGGGGCGAGCAGGGTGCGGGTAACCTCGTGACGAGGTGAACCAAACACCCGCCAGACCTCGCCCTGCTCGACCACTGCGCCGCGTTCCAGCACCACTACCCGGTGGCAGATGTCGCGAATCACCGCCATTTCGTGGGTGATCAGCACGATGGTCAGCCCCAGGCGCTGGTTGATATCGCGCAGCAGCTCCAGGATCGAGGCGGTGGTTTCCGGGTCCAGCGCCGAGGTGGCCTCGTCGCACAGTAGGATCTCGGGGCTGTGCACCAGTGCCCGGGCAATGCCCACGCGCTGTTTCTGCCCGCCGGACAGTTGCGCCGGGTACACGTGATGTTTTTCCTGCAGGCCGACCAGTTCCAGCAATTCGCGCACTCTGCGCTGGCGCTCGGCCTTGGGCACGCCGGCGACTTTCAAAGGCAATTCGACGTTCTGCCACACGGTCTTGGCCGACATCAGGTTGAAGTGCTGGAAGATCATGCCGATGCGCCGGCGCAGGGCCACAAGGTGGTCCTCATCGAAAAGCGCGATATCCACCTGGTCGATCAATACGCGGCCCTGGCTGGGTTGCTCCAGGCGATTGATGGTGCGCAGCAGTGATGACTTACCGGCGCCGCTGCGGCCGATGATGCCGAAGATCTCGCCATGGCGGATGTTCAAGTCGATGCCTTGCAACGCCGGTTGCGCCTGGCCCGGGTAGGTCTTGCCCAGGCCGATGAAGCGCACGTGGGCTTCATTGACCTCGGGGCGCAGGGCCTGTTCCCTGGCCATTGGCGGCAGTGCTTGGGGTGTAGGCGCCCTGAGCGCGCTGGCCTGGCTCATTTCAGCCTTCCCAGCCGGCTTGGTAGAGCTTGCCGTGAGCTTTGTTCAACGCAGCGCGCACCGCTGGCGAATGCTGGTAGATGTCGACGAACTTGGCCAGGCGTGGATCGTCCTTGCTTTGCGGGCGAATGACGAACTGGATCACGTATTCCTTGTTTTCCAGCCCGTCGAACAGCAACGCCGAGGTGGCATCGAAGGTGTTGGCCAGGCGGATGTAGGCCGGGTAACCCTGCACCAGGTCGGCGTCGTCGTAGGCACGTACCAGTTGCACCGCCTCCACCTGAAGGATCTTCAGCTTTTTAGGGTTGGCGACGATGTCATCCTCGGTGGCCTTGTAGCCCACGCCTGGCTTCAGGGTGATCAACCCGGCCTTGGCCAGCAGCAGCAGGCCACGGCCGCTGTTGATCGGGTCGTTGGCGATGGCCACGCTGGCGCCTTCAGGCAGCTCGGCAAAGCTTTTGTACTTTTTCGAGTACAGGCCAACGTTGTTGATGATGCCCGGGGCGTAAGGCACGAGGTTGAAGCCTGCAGCAGCCTTGGCGTTTTCCAGGAAAGGGATGTGCTGGAAGTAGTTCGCGTCGATGTCGCCGCTGTTGAGGCTGACATTGGGCGCAATCCAGTCGCTGAACTCGATCAGCTTCACTTCCAGGCCTTGCTTGTGGGCTTCTTCAACCGCGGCTTCCAGCGGAATGGCAAAGGCCGAGGTGGTGCCGATCTTCAACGGCTCGGCAGCAAGGGTACCGGCGCACAGGCCGAGGGTGATGGCAATGGCCGCGACGGGCCGGAACAGTTTCTCAAGCATGGTGCAGGGCTCCAGTCGGGGTAGGGGTAAAGCGGTAAGCCGAGCCAGGGTGGTCGGCGGGTAAGTGCGGGTGGTCGGCCTGGAACAGTTTTTCGCGCAGGGTGCCTTCGGTGTAGGCAGTCTTGTAGCGGCCACGCTGCTGAAGTTGCGGGATGACCAGCTCGATGAAGTCCTCGAAGCTCTCCGGGGTGACGGTGCGGGTCAGGTTGAAACCGTCCAGGCCGGTTTCATCGATCCACGCGATCAACTGCTCGGCCACCTGTTCAGGCGCGCCGACCAGGGTTACGTAGCGGCCGCCCAAGGCGTGCTGTTGCAACAGGCGCCGGCGGGTCCAGGCGTTGTCCTGCAACTGGCGCGTGGCTGACTGGATGGCGTTGCCCTGGTTGAAGGCAATGGGTTCGTCCAATTCATAGGCGGCGAAGTCGATGCCAGTGGACGCGGCGAAGTGCGCGACGCCCGCTTCGGCGCTGGCGTGGCGCAGGTACTCGGCATGTTTGGCCTGGGCCAGTTGCTCGGTGGCCGCAACGATCACCGTGATGCCCATGAACACCTTGACCGCCTGCGGGTCGCGGCCGGCGGCCTGGGCGGCCGCGCGAACCTTGTCGACCTGGGCGCGGGTGGCTGCCTTGTCCTGGCCACTGATGAACACGCATTCGGCATGGTTGCCGGCGAAGGCCAGGCCACGCGGCGAGCTGCCGGCCTGGAACAGCACCGGGGTGCGCTGCGGTGAGGGCTCGCACAGGTGGTAGCCTTCGACCTTGTAGAACTCGCCCTGGTGCTGAACCTTGCGCACCTTGTCGGGCGTAGCATAGACGCGATGCTCGCGGTCGGCGACCACTGCGTCATCGGCCCAGCTGCCTTCCAGCAGCTTGTACAACACCTGCAGGTATTCATCGGCCTGGTCGTAGCGGCGATCATGCTCCGGTTGCTGCGCCAGGCCCATGGCCCGGGCAGCGCTGTCGAGGTAGCCGGTGACAATGTTCCAGCCCACCCGGCCATTGCTCAGGTGGTCGAGTGTGGAAAGGCGCCGGGCGAACAGGTACGGCGCCTCGTAGGTGAGGTTGGCGGTAAGGCCAAAACCCAGGTGACGGGTGACCGCAGCCATGGCGGACACCAGCAGCAGCGGGTCGTTGACTGGCAGCTGGATCGACTCCTTGAGGGTGACGTCCAGTGACTGGCCGTAGATGTCGTAGGTACCGACGATGTCGGCAATGAAAAGCCCGTCGAACAGACCGCGTTCCAGCAGGCGTGCCAGGTTGGTCCAGTAGTCCAGGGTCTTGTACTGGGTTGAAGTGTCCCGTGGGTGGGTCCACAGACCGTGGTTGATGTGCCCGATGCAGTTCATGTTGAAGGCATTGAGCAGAATCTGCTTGGCCATCAGATGGTCCCCCGGCGTGGCGGGTTGGCATCGTTGAGGTAGTAGTTGCCGATGGCGTGGTACTTCCAGCGCACCGGGTCGTGCAGGGTGTGCACGCGAGCGTTGCGCCAGTGGCGGTCGAGGTTGTGTTCGGCCAATGTTGCCTGGCTGCCGCCCAGTTCGAACAGGGTGGTACCGGCGGTGAGGGAAATTTCGGTACTGATGGCGCGTGCTTCGGCCACGGCAATGGAGGCGGCGGCCACGTTGTCGGCAGTGCTGTCGTCGCGGGCGCGGTCGAGGTATTCGCCTGCGCGCTCCAGCAGGGCTTCGGCCGCATGCAAGCGGACCGCCAGATGGCCGAAGCTTTTCAGCGTTAGCGGGTCATCCGTGGCCTTGTCCAGGCCGGAGTCGACCCACGGACGGCTGCGGGTGCGCACGAAGTGCAGGGCGTCTTCATAGGCGGCGCGGGCAATGCCGGTGTCGATGGCGGCATGGAGGATCTGCGCCAGCGGGCCAACCGGGGTGGGGCGCTCGAAGGCGCTCTGGAACGGCACCACGTCGGCTGCGCTGACGTACACGTTATCGAACACCACCGAACCGCTGCCGGTGGTGCGCTGGCCGAAGCCGCTCCAGTCGTCGATCACCTGCAGCCCTTGGCTGTCGGCCTGGACGAAAGCCAACTGCTGTACGCCTTGCTCATCCACGACCGAGGTTGGAATGCGCTGGGCATAGATGGCGCCTGTGGAATAGAACTTGCGCCCGTTGATGCGGAAACCGTCGCCGTCACGGCTCAGGCGGGTGGTGCGCTCGTGGGCGGTCTTGGTGCCCAGCTCGGCCAGGGCATTGCCGAAACGGCGGCCAGCCAGTACCTCGGCGTACAGGCGCTGTTGCTGTTCGGGGCTGCCGTTTACCCGCAGCACTTCCAGACCGTAGAAATGATTCTGCGGAATCTGCCCGAGCGAACCGTCGGCCTGCGCGATACGGGCGATGACCTTGGCCAGGGTGACGTTGGAAACGCCGGCACCGCCGAAGGCTTTGGGCACGCTGATGGCCCAAAGGCCGGAGCGCGTGAACAGTTCGAGTTCGGCCAGCGGCAGGCGGCGCTCGCGGTCGCGCAAGGCGCTGTCGCGGCGCAGTTGCTGGGCGATGTCTTCGGCGACGGCCAGGGCTTGGGCGTCGCTGGTGATGATAGCGATTGTCATGGAGTTCTCCGGGGGCCGCTTTGCGGCCCTTCGCGGGCTTGCCCGCTCCCACAGGTAAAGTGATGCCGGTTCAGGCGGTGACAATCCTGTGGCAGTGGGCAAGCCCGCGAAGGGCTGCGCAGCAGCCCCAAAGGCAGCAAATCAGATCCAGGAATGCCGTGCAGGCAGGGTGCCGTTAAGGTGGTAAGCGCCCACCGCGTGGTACTTCCAGCGCACCGGGTCGTGCAGGGTGTGCACCCGGGCATTTCGCCAGTGGCGGTCGAGGTTGAACTCGGCAAGGGTGGCGCGGCTGCCGGCCAGCTCGAACAGCTTTTCGCTGGCCTGCAGGGCAATCTCGGTGGTCAGCACCTTGGCCTCGGCCACCGCAATCGAGGCCCGTGCCGCGCTGGCTGCGTCGATAGGCGCAGCATTGACCTCGTCGAGTACCCGAGCAGCTTTGCGCAGCAGCGCTTCGGCGGCGTGCAGCTCGAGTTTCAGGCGGCCGATGTCGGCAATTACATAAGGGTCGTCACTGGCACGGTCGACGTTGGCTTCAATCCACGGCCGGGACTTTTCGCGCACGAACGTGATCGCATCATCGATAGCCGCTTCGGCGATGCCGGCGTCGATCGCCGCCTGGATCAGCTGCGAAGCGGCGCCCTGAATGTTGGGGATATCGCGCTGGCGCCAGTTGTCGATCACCAGTTCCGCGTCAACCGGCACCTGGTCCAGCAGCACGGTACCGCTGGCGGTGGTGCGCTGGCCGAACCCGGACCAGTCATCGACAATGCGCAACCCCGGGCTTCCCCGGCGCACGAATGCCAGGCGCTGGCGGCCTTCATCGTCTAGGGCTTTTACCGCCACCCAATGGGCGAACAAGGCACCGGTGGAGTAGAACTTCTCGCCACTTATGCGGTAGCTGTCGCCGGCGCGCGTGATTCGGGCCTTGAGGGTGAGGGTATCCTTGGTGCCACGTTCAGGCCCGGCATTGCCGATGCGCCAGCCGTCGAGCACGCTGCGGAAGATCAGCGCTTGTTGCGCCTCGCTGGCCGTCAGGCGCAGCAGTTGCAGCATGCCGAACTGGTTCTGCGGGATCTGCCCCAGGGCGGGGTCGGCGGCGCTGATCAGGCGGAACACTTCGGCGACGGTTGCGAACGACACGTCGGGGCCACCGTAGGCCTTGGGTACGGTGATGCTGCCCAGACCGCTGCGGGTAAACAGTTCGATTTCGGCCCAGGGCAGTTTGCGTTGCTGGTCGCGCCGGGCAGCTTGCTCACGGGCGACCTCGGCCAGCTCGCGGGCCGCTTGCAGGGCTTCGGCGTCGTTGCGCAATACCTTGGCCGGCAGCAGCGGGGGCGAGCTGTCGAGATCGCTATGGAATTGGGTGTTGGCTTGGCTGGGCATCAGTGCCGCTCCTTGGCTGCACTCAATGCCCTGGCGTTACGCACTGGGGTGATTGTGATCCTGACCATTCCTGACCTCACAAAATAGTTATGTCGCTACAGCTGATCGCGACAGACGTGTGCTGGTCCGGTGGTCCGGTATATATACCCTAATGATTTATAAAAATTTTATGAACTAACTTTTTGGAATATTTATAGAAGGGGGATTTGTTACAGAGGTGCCGGGCTCTTCGCGGGTAAACCCGCTCCTACACACATGCCTCAAGATC
This sequence comes from Pseudomonas sp. CGJS7, assembly GCF_036961695.1. Taxonomy (NCBI): domain Bacteria; kingdom Pseudomonadati; phylum Pseudomonadota; class Gammaproteobacteria; order Pseudomonadales; family Pseudomonadaceae; genus Pseudomonas; species Pseudomonas sp. CGJS7. The sequence goes on from NZ_JBAMDI010000078.1 coordinate 17,952, forward strand.
TGTGCACTGTAGGAGCGGGTTTACCCGCGAATGGGCCGGAACAGGTTTACTCTGAGGCCGCAGTCCCGAGGAACTTGCGCAAGAACTGCCGCGTACGCTCTTCCTTCGGCGCTGCAAACAGGGCCTTGGCCTCGCCCTGCTCCACGATCACGCCCTTGTCGAAGAAGATCACCCGGTTCGCCACGTCCCGGGCAAAGCTCATCTCGTGGGTGACGATGATCATGGTGCGCTTTTCCTCGGCCAGGCCGCGGATGGTCGCCAGTACTTCACCGACCAGCTCCGGGTCCAGCGCCGAGGTCGGTTCGTCGAACAGGATTACCTCCGGTTCCATGGCCAGGGCACGGGCGATGGCCACGCGTTGCTGCTGGCCGCCGGACAGGCGCCGTGGGTAGGCGTCTTCCTTGCCCGCCAGGCCGACTTTGGCCAGCAGGCGCCGGCCAAGCTCGATGGCCTGCTCGCGAGGCGTCTTCTTGACGATCACCGGCCCCTCGATCACGTTCTCCAGGGCGGTGCGGTGGGGGAACAGGTTGAAGTTCTGGAACACGAACCCGGCCTGCTGGCGCAGACGGCGAATCGCACTCTGCTGCCCGCCCAAAGGTCGGTTGGCATCGATGCTGATGGCGCCGATCTGGATCTGCCCGGCATCGGGGGTTTCCAGCAGGTTAAGGCAGCGCAGGAAGGTGGTTTTGCCCGAGCCACTGGGGCCGATGATGGCCACCACTTCACCGGGCTGCACGGTCAGGTCGATACCGTTGAGCACGGTCTGGGCCTTGAACCGCTTGGTCAGGCCTTTGACTTCAATCATGCTCAATGCTCCTGGTCATGCTGGTTGACCCGCGCTTCCATGCGGTTCTGGAAGTGCGCAAGGATGCTGCACAGCACCCAGTAGATGACCGCGACCGCCACGTACATGGTGAACACTTCGAACGTGCGCGCAGTAATCAGCTGGGCTTGGCGGAACAGCTCGGGCACCTGGATGGTCGCCGCCAGGGCGGTGTCCTTTACCAGCGAGATGAAGCTGTTGCCCAGCGGTGGCAACGCGGTGCGCAAGGCCTGCGGCAGGATCGCCCGGCGCATGGCTTGCACGCGGGTCATGCCGATGCTGGCGGCTGCTTCCCACTGGCCGCGGTCGATCGAGGAAATCGCTGCGCGCAGGATCTCGCAGATGTAGGCCGCCATGTTCAGCGACAGGCCGATCAGCGAAGCGGGGATTGGGTCGAGCTCGATGCCGATTTGCGGCATGCCGAAATAGATGACGAACAGCTGCACCAGCAGCGGCGTGCCGCGGAAGAACGACACGTAGACCCGCGCCAGCCAGTTCAGCGGCAGAATCTTCGACAGCCGCATCAGCGCCAGGGCAAAGCCCAGCACCAGACCGAAGAACATGCCGCCGACACTGAGCAGCACCGTATAACCCGCGCCCTTCAGCAGGAAGGGCGCGGAGTCGACAACGAGTTGCAGGCTTTCAGCGATCATTTGGTGACATCGGCACCGAAGTACTTCTCGGACAGCTTGGCCAGCGTGCCGTCAGCTTTTAGCTTGTCGATGGCCTTGTTGATGGCTGCCAACAGTTCCGGCTCACCTTTGCGCAGGGCCACGCCGCTTTCCAGGCGCGAGAAGGCATCGCCGGCAAGTTGGGTGTCCTTGGCTTTCTGCGCGTATTCCAGCGCGGCCAGGCGGTCGATCAGGATGGCGTCGATGCGGCCGTTGCGCAGGTCAGCGAACTTGCTTGGGTCGTCTTCATAGGTGCGCACATCGGCTTGCGGCACGTCCTTTTTCACCCACTGCTCGTAGTTGGTGCCAAGGCCTACGCCGACCTTTTTGCCGGCCAGGTCCTGTGCGCCCTTGATGTTCAGCTGCTCGGCTTTCTTCTTCAGGATCAGTGCCTGGATGCCGGAGACAGTGTAGGGCTCGGAGAAGTCGTACTTTTTCTTGCGCTCTTCGGAAATGGTCACCTGATTGACCACTACATCCAGGCGTTTGGATTCCAGTGCGGCGAGGATGCCGTCCCACTTGGTCGGCTGGATCTTGGCCTTGACCCCCAGCTCCTTGGCCAGCAGCTCGGACAGCTCCACTTCGAAGCCGGTCAGTTTGCCGTTTTCGTCCTGGAAGCTGAATGGCGGGTAGGTGCCCTCGAGGCCGACGTTGATGACGCCCTTTTCCTGGATGGTCTTCAATTGCTCGCCAGCGAAAGCCTGACTGAGCAGGCCGGCACCCAGCAGGAGGGCCAGGCTGGCGTTGAGTAGCGGTTTGGCGAATTTCGACATGGCAGAGCCCCGCGCTTGTTGTCTAGGTAGTGAGGTGGCGACTATAGGGTTGGCTGATTAGGCCGGGAAATACTAAAAAATAACTTTAATATTCCCTTTTTTGATTTTTGCCAGGTGCCGGCTGCTTTGAGGGTAGGCGACGATACCCACTCCGTCATCGCGGCTTATGCCTGACTTAGCGCAGGATGGAATAAAGCGTTGTTTTTTCCAAGCCTCGGATTTGCCGTAAAGTGGATTGCATGCAGGCAGGTTCGGCCCTTTCGCGGGCCTGGCAACAAAATCAGATGGCCTATACGGCAGGAGAAAACCGTGAGCGAACAACCTTCATCCGCGCATTGGCAGTTGCAGAGCATTGTCACTGGCCTGCGCGGAGCCCGTGAGCAATGGCGCACCCGCAATGGCCGCAGTATTGGCGAGCAGGGCGGGCGCGAGCTGCCGTCGCGCGAAGCGATGCGGCAGATTCTGGAGCAACTGTGCGGGGCGCTGTTCCCCATGCGCCTGGGGCCAGTCGACCTGCGCGAAGAAAGTGAAGACTTCTACGTCGGCCATACCCTGGATGCCGCGCTGACCGCCTTGCTGGCCCAGGCTCGTCTTGAACTTCGCTACGCGGCACGGCAAAGCAAGGCTGAGCTGGCGGGCGTCGACGCCCGTGCGCTGAGCCTGATCCAGGGCTTTGCAGCTGCGCTGCCGGAACTGCGCGTTCTGCTCGACACCGATGTGCTGGCCGCCTACCACGGCGACCCGGCAGCGCGCAGCGTCGATGAAGTGCTGCTGTGCTACCCGGGCATCCTGGCGATCATCCACCACCGGCTGGCTCACCACCTTTACAAGGCCGGGCTGCCGCTGCTGGCGCGGATCAGTTCGGAGCTGGCGCATTCGGCCACCGGTATCGACATTCACCCCGGGGCGCAGATCGGCCCGAGCTTCTTCATCGATCATGGTACGGGTGTGGTGATTGGTGAAACCGCGATCATCGGCGAGCGCGTGCGCATCTACCAGGCGGTGACCCTGGGCGCCAAGCGTTTCCCCAGCGATGAGTCGGGTACGCTGCATAAAGGCCTGCCACGCCACCCGATCGTCGAGGACGATGTGGTGATCTATGCCGGGGCCACGGTGCTGGGGCGTATTACCATCGGCAAGGGTTCGACCATTGGCGGTAATGTGTGGCTGACTCGCAGTGTGCCGGCTGAAAGCAACATTACTCAGGCCAACCTGCAGCTGGATTGCCAGGACAAGAACTGATCCCGCATTGAAATTGCCTGTGCTGGCCTCTTCGCGGGCAAGCCCGCTCCTACAAAGAACATACCAATGTAGGGGAGGGCTAACCCGCGAAAAGGCCGGAGCAGGACGACACCAATCAGCGCCCCAATTCGCATTGAAATCCGATCCATGTTTAACTTGAACGCTTGTTCAATGAAAAAACGCTGGTCCGCTGCCGGTGTTCAACAGGAGGATTCCTTTGCTGAACCCGTTCATTCCGAACCTCACGTCATTCGACGAGGTGCACGCCCTATGAGTGCACCGAACCCTTCCCTTGCCAATGGCAAGATCCGCATGAACCCCCCGGTGTTCTACTTTGCGGCGAGTTTCATCCTCATCTTTGGCCTGGTAGTCATCTCCAACCCGCAAGCCGCAGGTGACTGGTTGCTGGCAGCGCAGAACTGGGCGGCCAACACGGTCGGCTGGTACTACATGCTGGCGATGACGCTGTACCTGGTCTTCGTGGTGGTCACCGCCTTGTCTGGCTACGGCAAGATCAAACTCGGTGCCGACCACGACGAACCCGAGTTCAGCTACCTGTCGTGGGCCGGCATGCTGTTCGCCGCCGGCATCAGCATCACGCTGTTCTTCTTCTGTGTCTCCGAACCGCTGACCCACATGCTGCAACCGCCGCAAGGCGAAGCCGGCACGGTCGAGGCCGGGCGCCAGGCGATGCAGATCCTGTTCCTGCACTGGGGCCTGCATGGCTGGGGGGTGTTCGCCTTCGTCGGCATGGCATTGGCCTATTTCGCCTACCGGCACAACCTGCCGCTGGCCCTGCGTTCGGCGCTGTACCCGCTGATTGGCAAGCGCATCAACGGCCCGATCGGTTATGCGGTGGATGGCTTCGGCATCATCGCCACGGTGTTCGGCCTGGGCGCCGACATGGGCTTTGGGGTGCTGCATCTGAACGCCGGTCTGGACTACCTGTTCGGTATCAGCCACAGCCAGTGGGTGCAGGTGATCCTCATCACCCTGATGATGGGCGCGGCTGTGGCCGTAGCCGTGGCCGGGGTGGAGAAGGGGGTGCGGGTGATGAGCGATATCAACCTGTTCCTGGCCTGTGCGCTGCTGCTGTTCGTGCTGTTCGCCGGGCCTACCCAGCACCTGTTCAACACGCTGATCCAGAACCTGGGCGACTACCTGGGTGCGTTGCCGCGCAAGAGCTTCGACGTGTATGCCTATGGTGAAAACCGTGGCTGGCTGGGCGGCTGGACCGTGTTCTACTGGGCCTGGTGGATTGCCTGGGCGCCGTTCGTGGGCCTGTTCATCGCCCGCATCTCCCGTGGCCGTACCATCCGCGAGTTCGTCTTTGGCGTGCTGCTGATTCCGCTGGGCTTCACCCTGGCGTGGATGTCGATCTTCGGCAACAGCGCCCTGGACCAGGTGATCAACCACGGCATGACCGCACTGGGTCAGTCGGCGTTGGACAACCCGTCGATGAGCCTGTACCTGCTGCTGGAAACCTACCCCTGGAGCAAGGCAGTCATCGCCACCACGGTGTTCATCAGCTTCGTGTTCTTCGTCACCTCGGCCGACTCGGGCACCGTGGTGCTGTCGACCTTGTCGGCCAAGGGCGGTGACGCTGATGAAGATGGGCCGAACTGGCTGCGTATCTTTTGGGGGGCGATGACTGCACTGATCACCAGTGCGCTGTTGTTCGCTGGCAGCATCGATTCGCTGAAGTCGGCAGTGGTGCTGACGTCGCTGCCGTTCTCGCTCATTCTGCTGTGCATGATGTGGGGGCTGCACAAGGCGTTCTACCTGGAGTCGCAGCGGCAGATCGCGCAGATGCACTCGCTGGCCCCGTTCGCCCAGTCACGTCGCGGTCGTGGCGGCTGGCGCCAGCGCCTGAGCCAGGCGGTGCACTTCCCGTCGCGTGATGAGGTGTACCGCTTCATGGATGATGTGGTGCGCCCGGCGATTGCCGATGTGCGTGAAGTGTTCGAGCAGAAAGGCCTGGTACTGATTACCCAGGACGACCCTAGCCATGACAACGTCAGCCTGAAGATTGGCCATGGCGAGGAACAGCCGTTCATTTACCAGGTGCAGATGCGTGGCTATTTCACGCCATCGTTCGCCTTGGGGGGGCTGGGTACGCAGGAGTTGAAGAACCGCCGCTATTACCGGGCGGAGGTGCACCTGAGCGAAGGCAGCCAGAACTATGACCTGGTGGGCTACAGCAAGGAGCAGATCATCAACGACATCCTCGACCAGTACGAGCGGCACATGCAGTACCTGCACCTGGTCCGCTGAGCAAGCTCTCCTGTCCTGGCCTCTTCGCGGGCTTGCCCGCTCCCACATGCACGGCACCGGTTTCGAACCCTGTGTTGTACCTGCGGGAGCGGCCCGCGAAGAGGTCAGGACGGGCAACCGCTAGAAGGGTGCATCCCCAAGGATGGTTGCCCGGTGCATCACCCGCCGGTTCGGTCGGTAATCATCCACCGCAAAATGCTGGGTCACGCGGTTGTCCCAGAACGCCACGTCATTCTCCTGCCAACGCCAGCGAATGCTGAACTCCGGTCGCGTCGCATGGGCGAACAGCAGCCTCAGCAGCGCATCGCTTTCCAGTTCGCTCAGTTCATTGATGCGTGTAGTGAACCCTTCATTGACGAACAACGCCTTGCGCCCGCTCACCGGATGCGTGCGCACCACCGGGTGCGACAGCGGCGGGTTGTTGCGCCGGGTGGCCTCCCAGCGCGCCAGGTCTTGCGGCGTGGTGCCAAAGCGCTCCAGCGGGAACGACTTGGTGAAGTCGTGGGTAGCGGTCAGCCCGTCCAGCATTTCACGCAGCGGCGCCGACAAGGCCTCGAAGGCCGCAATGCCGCTGGCCCAAAGGGTATCACCACCGTAAGCAGGCAATTGCTTGGCGCTGAGTACCGCGCCCAGTGCCGGGGTCGGCAAAAAGGTCACGTCGGTGTGCCACACTGCGTTGTCGCGCACATCGGTAACCGCCGTGTCGAGCACCAGCACCTGTGGGGTGTCTGGCACGTTGGGGTAAATCGGGTGGATGTGCAGGTCGCCGAAGCGTGCGGCAAAGCGCGCCTGCTGTTCCGGGTTGATCGGCTGGTCGCGGAGGAACAGCACCTGGTGCTGGAGCAGTGCCTGCTCGAGGGCATCGCGCTCTTCTGCACTGATATCGCGGCGGAGGTCCACGCCGCTGATCTGGGCGCCGAGTGCTGGGCTTAGGGGAGTGATGGTCAGGCTCATGTCGGTCTCTTCAATCGGGCGCCAGCGTGCTGGCGTGGACAATGGGGTTCAGTGAATCTGCCCATGCCAGGGCACCAGCTTGCGTTGCAGGGCACGCAGGCTCATTTCCAGAGCGAAGGCGATCAGGGCGATCAGCAGGATGCCCAGCACCACCACGTCGGTGACCAGAAACTGCGCCGCCGACTGCACCATGAAGCCCAGGCCGCTGGTGGCGGCGATCAGTTCGGCGGCCACCAGGGTCGACCAGCCGACCCCCAGGCCAATGCGGATGCCGGTAAGGATGTCTGGCAAAGCACTGGGCAAAATGACGTGGCGGATCAGTTGGGCCTTGGTTGCGCCCAGCGACTGCGCCGCCCGCAGCTTGGCCGGGTCTACCGTGCGCACACCGGTGGCTGTGGCAATGGCGATGGGGGCGAAGATTGCCAGGTAGATCAGCAGCACTTTCGACAGCTCGCCGATACCGCACCAGATGACGATCAGCGGCAGGTAGGCCAGCGGCGGGATGGGCCGGTAGAACTCGATCAGCGGGTCGAGAATGCCGCGGGCCACGCGGTTGTAGCCGATGGCGATGCCGACTGGTATTGCGGTCAGGTTCGCAGCCACCAGCGCCAGGCCGATGCGGCCCAGGCTTGCGCTCAGGTGCTGCCACAGGCTGGCATCCATGTAGCCTTGGGTGAGCAAGGTCCATGCCTTGGTCAGGATGTCGCCGGGCGAGGGCAGGAACAGGGGCTCTACCCAGCCGGCGGCCGTCACCAGCCACCAGACCAGTAGCAGGCTGGCCAGGGTCAGGGTGCTGATCCAGCGGGTGGACAGTGGGCGGCGTAGCGTGGCGGCTGGCCGGGTTTGGGCGTCGTGTTTGCCGGCGACCGGCAGGTCCAGGCTGCTCATGCGCGCTCCTGCAGGCTTTGGCGTTGGGAAAACACCCGCGCCAGCACATGCTCGCGGGTTTCGATGAACGCTGGATCGGACTTGATGGCCCGGGCCGATTCGCCAGCGGCATAGCGCTGGCCGAAGTTCAGTTGCAGGCGTTCCACTACGCGTCCCGGGCTGGGCGCCAGCAGTACCAGTTCACTGGCGAGGAACACCGCTTCTTCGATGTCGTGTGTAATCAGGAACACCGGCTTGGCGGTGCGTTGCCAAACTTGCAATAGCAGCTCTTGCATCTGCTCACGGGTGAAGGCATCGAGGGCACCGAACGGTTCATCCATCAGCAATACCCGAGGGTCAGCCGCCAGCGCCCGGGCAAGGCCCACGCGCTGCTTCTGGCCACCGGACAATTGCCAGATGCGCCGTTCGCCGAAGCCATCGAGGTCGACCAGTGTGAGCATTTCGCGGGCCTTGGCCTCACGCTGAGCGCGGGGTACGCCGGCCAGTTCGAGGCCGAAGGCGACGTTGCCCAGCACGTTCTGCCATGGCAGCAGGGCATCGTCCTGGAACACCACGCCGCGTTCTGCACCGGGGCCTTGCACCGGCACACCATCGAGGGTGATGTGACCGCCACTGGGGGCGACGAAGCCGGCGATCAGGTTGAGCAGTGAGGTCTTGCCGCTGCCGGAAGGCCCCAGGGCCACCAGCAGTTGGCGTGGCCCCAGGCTCAGGTTGATATCGGCCAGCACCGGGGTGCTGGCGCCTGGGTACTGTGCGCTGATGCGCTCCAGCTCGAGCAAGGCCATGACGGGCTCCGGATCAGTTTGGAAGGAACTTGGCGCTGACGTACGGCGAGTAGTCCGGCAGCACTGCTTCGACTTTGCCTTGCTGTTTGAGGAAGTTGGCGGTGTCCGTCAGCGCCTGGGTGGTCGGCGCGCCCAGGGCGTGGGCCTGGTCAGCGGCCAGCGGGTAGACGTTGCCCTCCAGCAGCACCGGGATGTCGCTGGCCTTGGCACCGGACAGCTTCACCAGCTTGTCTACGTTGCCCTTGTCGGCCAGCCAGGCTTTTGGGTCCTTGCGGTAGTCGGCGTAGGCATCGAGGGTGACTTTGGCAAAGGCCTTGACCACATCAGGGTGTTTCTCGGCGAAGTCCTTGCGCACGATCCAGGCATCGAAGGTAGGCGCGCCTTTCTGCGCCAGTTCACCGGAGGTAATCAGTACCTTGCCGTTTTCCTTGGCCACGCCCAGAGCCGGGTCCCACACGTAGGTCGCATCGATGTCGCCGCGCTTCCAGGCGGCAATGATGGCCGGCGGCGCCAGGTTGAGAATCTGTACCTTGGAAGGGTCGATATTCCAGCTTTTCAGTGCGGCCAGCAGGCTGTAATGGCCGGTGGATACGAACGGGACGGCGACCTTCTTGCCGATCAGGTCTTGCGGCGACTTGATGCTGTCACGGGCCACCAACGCTTCACCCGCGCCAATCTGGGTGGCGATGAGGAAGGTTTCAACCGGCAGCTTGCGGGTGGCGGCAGCGGCCAGCGGGCTGGAGCCCAGGTAGCCGATCTGCACGTCGCCGCTGGCCACGGCAGTGATCACGTCTGCGCCGTTATCAAATTTGCGCCAGTCGATGCTGGCCTTGCTGGCTTTTTCGTAGTCGCCATCGACCTGTGCCACTTTGGCCGGGTCGACAGTGGTCTGGTAGGCCACTGTCAGGTCGGCTGCCTGGGCCAACCAGCTGGTGCTGGCGAGGGTCAGGGCAGCGAACAGGCGCAGCGGAGCGTGCGGGATCATGGTTGAACCTCTCGTCAGGCAAGTCGGGTTGGATGACGAGAAGGCTAAATGATCTAAGAAAATTAAAATAAATAACTTTTTTGCATTAGCTTAGGAGCCAAACGCTTTAAAGCCATGACCCCTGACGAAGCCAGAGGTGCCTGCAAGACCCTATAGAACGATTTGGCATTAGGTTATGAGCAAACGTTTGCAAATAACCAAAAGCTATTAGAAGATTCTCTGCTACAACGGATGGCAGTAAAGGTTCCTAATATATTCCTTAAAAGTCTTACAAATTCATAAAACAGTCATTTTGGATTTATAGGATTGTCATTATCCTGTAGCGCAGGTGGCGTCTTAGACCAAAGTCGCGAAACGTTTAGAAACGATTGACTTAACGGTCACGCTTTGGGACTAAATCGCCCATCCCGGTGAGCGGGGCATCAGACCCCTCCGCCAGAGATACACAAAAATTAGAACGTAGAGGAGCAAAACATGTACAAGTCCAGCCTGGCTCTGGCCGTGGCACTGGGGGTTCTCGCCCAACAAGCAGGCGCTGCCGGTTTCGTTGAGGACAGCAAGCTGTCGCTCAGCTCGCGCACCATGTACTTCAACGATGACAACCGCGAAAGCGGTATTGACCAGAAAGAAAGTGGTCAGGGTTTCAAGCTCGACTACCTGTCTGGCTTCACTCAAGGCACCGTAGGTTTTGGTGTTGATGTTCAAGCGCTGTGGGGCATTCACCTGGATGGTGGCCGTGGTAGCCGTCCAGATGCCAACAACACGTTCTTCCCGAGTGACTCCGATGGTTCGGCAGTCCACGACTGGGCACGCATTGGTGGTAACGCCAAGGCGCGCTTCTCCAAAACCGAGGTCCACTACGGTAGCGCCCTGGCGCCTATGCTGCCGATCCTGGTCTCCAACGATGGTCGTCTGCTTCCGCAGACCTTCGAGGGTGGCACCCTCCAGTCGAAGGAAATCGACAACCTGACCATCAACGCGGGTCAACTGACTCACGCCATGGGTCGTGCTTCGAGCAACCGTACCGGTCTCTCCGTTTCCGGCGCCTTCCGCGACAGCAACAAGTTCCAGTTCGCCGGCGGTGATTACAAGCTCACCCCAGACCTGACCCTGCAGTACTACTACTCGAACCTGGAAGACTTCTACAAGCAGCACTTCCTGGGTGCGACCCACGTATTCAAGATTGCCGACAACCAGTCGTTCAAGACTGACCTGCGCTACTTCGACAGCAGCAGCGACGGCAAGAATGGCCAGACTGGCTATGCCTTCGACAACAACGGTGGCTACGCGAAGAACTCGGGCGAGGTCGACAACAAGACCTGGAGCGCCATGTTCACCTACACCCTGGGTGGCCATGCGCTGATGCTCGGTCACCAGCAAGTGGGTGACGATGGTGGTTTCGTCTGGCTGAACCAAGGTAGCGTCCGTAAAGACGGCTCCACTTCCTCTCTGGAAGGTAACGGCGGCGCGAGCTTCTACCTGTTCACCGATAGCATGATCAACCAGTTTGCCCGCGCCGGTGAGAATACAACCTTTGGTCAGTACTCCTATGACTTTGCGGCTCTGGGTGTTCCAGGCCTGAAGGCTTCGGTGTCCTACCTGCGTGGTGATGATGTTCGCAACAGGTCGGGTGACGGCACCTACAACGAATGGGAACGTGACGCCCGCGTCGACTACACCCTTCAGGAAGGCGCTCTCAAAGGCCTGGGCTTCAGCCTGCGTCAAGGTGTCTACCGTGGTAGCGGCGAAAGCGCCCTGGACAAAGACCAGACTCGCTTCATCGTGAACTACACTTACAACTTCCTGTAAGCGGTAGCTGAACAAGAAGCCTCGCGTGATGCGAGGCTTTTTTGTGCCTGTAAATTGCTATGCGTTATGGTTATAAATAAATTGTTATTTATTCTTTTTGTTTTTAATCGATTGCAGGCACATTGAACCCATACGGTACAGAACCCAGCCCAGGAGCCGCAGCCCATGAGCCTCAAACTCGGCGATATCGCCCCCGATTTCGAACAGGATTCCAGCGAAGGCAAGATCCGCTTCCACGAGTGGCTGGGCAACAGCTGGGGGGTGTTGTTCTCCCACCCGGCCGACTTCACCCCGGTGTGCACCACCGAGTTGGGCCTGACCGCCAAGCTGAAGGACGAGTTTGCCAAGCGCGGGGTCAAGGCCATCGCCCTGTCGGTGGACCCGGTCGACTCGCATCACAAGTGGATCGATGACATCAACGAAACACAGAATACCGTGGTCAACTTCCCGATCATTGCTGACGCTGACCGCAAGGTGTCCGACCTTTACGACCTGATCCACCCGAACGCCAGCGACACCCTGACCGTGCGCTCGCTGTTCATCATCGACCCGAATAAAAAGGTGCGCCTGACCATTACCTACCCGGCCAGTACCGGGCGCAACTTCAACGAAATTCTGCGGGTGATCGACTCGCTGCAACTGACCGACAACCACAAGGTCGCCACACCCGGTAACTGGCAGGACGGCGACGAAGTGGTGATCGTGCCTTCGCTCAAAGATGAGGAGGAGATCAAGCAGCGCTTCCCCAAAGGTTACCGGGCGGTCAAACCCTATCTGCGCCTGACCCCTCAACCCAATCGTTAATGGATTCCTCGTTGCATTGCTCTTAGCCAAGCAGGGATTTTCGGGCCGTTTCGACGGCCCTTTTTTATGCCTGCAAAAACCTGTGGGAGCGGGCGCGCCCGCGAAGAGGCCTTGATGAGTAAAGACAATAATGGAATAAACAAATGAAAAAATATGATTTCTAGATATATGTGGCAGCTGTTAATGTCACCTCCAACAGAACACAAGGAAGCGCAGCAATGCTGGTCGTCTCAATCGGTGGTAGCCCAAGTCTCCGTTCACGCTCCGGCGTGCTGCTCGAGCGTTCGCGCCAGTGGCTGCAGGATCGCGGCGTTGAAGTGGTGACGTTCCAGGTGCGTGACTTCCCCGCCGAAGACCTGCTGCATGCCCGTTTCGACAGCCCGCATGTGCAACACTTTCAGCAACTGGTGGCCCAGGCCGATGGCCTGATCGTCTCCACCCCGGTGTACAAGGCTTCGTTTTCCGGTGCCCTGAAAACCTTGCTTGACCTGCTGCCCGAGCGCGCCCTGGCCCACAAGATCGTGTTGCCCATCGCCACTGGCGGCAGCATCGCCCACATGCTGGCGGTGGATTACGCATTGAAGCCGGTGCTGTCGGCACTCAAGGCACAAGAGACCCTGCAAGGGATCTTTGCCGACGACAGCCAGGTGGCTTACGCAGAAGGCACAAAGCCCGCGCAGTTGGTACAGGCGCTGGAAGAACGCCTGCACGACTCGCTGGAAACCTTCCACGTCGCCCTGGCCCGTCGGCCGCGCCCCGTGGCCCCCGGCGTATTGAACGAACGTCTGATCAGCGCTCGCTGGAGCATCTGAACGGCATTACCCGCTTCACCACCTTACTCGCCCGTTAACGAGGCAAGCAGGTGCAACCCGAACCCCATTCGCACAGGAGAGCGCTATGCGCACAGTCTTCTTGCGTCGTGGTCTGGTCGCCCTGTTTGCGGCGGCTGTGTCCTTCGGCGCCATTACCCAAGCCCAGGCCGAGAGCCTGCGTATCGGTTACCAGAAATACGGCACCTTGGTGCTGCTCAAGGCCAAGGGCACGCTGGAGAAGCGCCTGGCCGAGCAGGGTGTACAGGTGCAATGGACCGAATTCCCCGGCGGCCCGCAGCTGCTTGAAGGGCTGAACGTCGGTTCCATCGATTTTGGTGTCACCGGCGAGACCCCGCCTGTGTTCGCTCAGGCCGCCGGCGCCGACCTGCTCTACGTCGCCTACGAGCCGCCAGCGCCACACAGCGAAGCGATCCTCGTGCCCAAGGGCTCGCCCATCCAGTCGGTGAAGGACCTCAAGGGTAAAAAGGTCGTCCTCAACAAAGGCTCCAACGTGCACTACCTGCTGGTCCGCGCCCTGGAAGACGCCGGCCTCAAGTACAGCGACATCCAGCCTGTCTACCTGCCGCCGGCCGACGCCCGCGCCGCCTTCGAGCGCGGCAGCGTGGATGCCTGGGTGATCTGGGACCCTTACCAGGCCGCCGCCGAGCAGCAGCTGCAAGCGCGCACCCTGCGTGACGGCAAGGGCCTGGTCGACAACCACCAGTTCTACCTCGCCACCCGCAACTATGCGACACAGCACCCAGCGGTGATCAACACCGTGATCGAGGAAGTGCGCGCTGTGGGTGAGTGGTCCCAGGCCAACCCGCAGGAAGTGACCGACCAGGTTGCCCCGCTGCTCGGCCTGCCTGCCGACATCACCCTGACCTCGGTCAAACGCCAAGGCTACGGCGCTGCGCCGCTGACCCCGGACGTGGTGGCCGCGCAGCAGAAGATCGCCGACACGTTCCAGGCGCTGAAGCTTATTCCCAAGCCGCTGAGCATCAAGGACGTGATCTGGACACCCCCTGCCAAAGTCGCTAGCGCGCCTTGATTGACTGCCAGTGCCGGGGGGCCGCCCCGGCTAGAGCCACCCTTGAGGAGACGACTCCAATGAGCCTTAACATTTTCTGGTTCCTCCCAACCCACGGTGACGGCAAGTACCTCGGCACTTCCGAAGGCGCACGTGCGGTCGACCACGGTTACCTGCAGCAGATCGCGCAGGCTGCTGACCGCCTTGGTTTTGGTGGGGTGCTGATCCCGACCGGGCGTTCCTGCGAGGACTCCTGGCTGGTGGCCGCGTCGCTGATCCCCGTGACCCAGCGCCTGAAGTTCCTCGTAGCCCTGCGCCCGGGCATCATTTCGCCGACCGTGGCAGCACGCCAGGCGGCCACCCTCGATCGCTTGTCCAATGGCCGCGCGCTATTCAACCTGGTGACCGGTGGTGATCCGGACGAGCTGGCGGGTGATGGCCTGCACCTGAACCACCAGGAGCGCTACGAAGCTTCGGTCGAGTTCACCCGTATCTGGCGCAAGGTGCTGGAAGGCGAAAACGTCGATTACGACGGTAAGCACATCCAGGTAAAGGGCGCCAAGCTGCTCTACCCGCCGATTCAGCAACCACGCCCACCGCTGTATTTCGGCGGCTCGTCCGAGGCCGCCCAGGACCTGGCGGCCGAACAGGTCGAGCTGTACCTGACCTGGGGCGAGCCACCGGCAGCCGTTGCCGAGAAGATCGCACAGGTGCGCGAAAAAGCGGCTGCTCAAGGGCGCGAAGTACGCTTCGGTATCCGCCTGCACGTGATCGTGCGGGAAACCAACGAAGAGGCTTGGGCCGCCGCCGAGCGCCTGATCTCGCACCTGGACGATGACACCATCTCCCGCGCCCAGGCCTCGCTGGCGCGTTTCGACTCGGTGGGCCAGCAACGCATGGCCGCCCTGCACGGCGGCAACCGCGACAACCTGGAAGTCAGCCCCAACCTGTGGGCAGGTGTTGGCCTGGTACGGGGCGGCGCGGGTACCGCGCTGGTGGGCGACGGCCCGACCGTGGCAGCACGGGTCAAGGAATATGCCGACTTGGGCATCGATACCTTCATCTTCTCGGGTTATCCACACCTGGAAGAGTCTTACCGCGTGGCGGAGCTGCTGTTCCCGCACCTGGATGTGCAGCGCCCAGAGCAGCCGAAAGCCGGAGGTTATGTAAGCCCGTTCGGCGAGATGGTGGCCAACGACATCCTGCCCAAATCTGTGTCGCAGAGCTGAGGGCCTGGCCATGAGTCGTGCAACTTCTTCCAACCTGACCCAGCGCCTGGCGCCGTGGGCGCTGCCGGTGCTGCTGTTGGCCATATGGCAACTGGCCGTCAGCGCCGGCTGGCTGTCGACGCGTATCCTGCCGGCACCTAGCGCAGTGGTAAGCGCGGGTGTCGAGCTGGTGCGCAGCGGCGAAATCTGGACCCACCTGGCCATCAGCGGCTGGCGTGCAGGCCTGGGCTTTGTCATCGGCGGCAGCATCGGCCTGGTACTGGGCTTCATCACCGGCCTGTCGAACTGGGGCGAACGCCTGCTCGACAGCTCGGTACAGATGATCCGCAACGTGCCGCACCTCGCGCTCATCCCGCTGGTGATTCTGTGGTTCGGTATCGACGAATCGGCAAAGATCTTTCTGGTCGCGCTGGGCACGTTGTTCCCGATCTACCTGAACACCTACCACGGCATCCGTAACGTTGACCCAGCGTTGGTGGAAATGGCGCGCAGTTACGGCTTGTCCGGCTTCGGCCTGTTCCGCCAGGTGATCCTGCCGGGGGCGCTGCCTTCGATCCTGGTGGGTGTGCGTTTCGCCCTTGGCTTCATGTGGCTGACCCTGATTGTTGCCGAAACCATTTCGGCCAACGCCGGCATCGGTTACCTGGCAATGAATGCTCGCGAATTTCTTCAGACCGACGTGGTAGTGCTGGCCATCGTCCTGTATGCCGTACTCGGCAAGCTTGCCGACCTTGCGGCCCGAGGCCTGGAGCGTGTGTGGCTGCGCTGGCACCCGGCCTATCAAGTTGCCAGGAAGGAGGGCGCATGACCGTGCTCAAGGAACAGCCGCCACGCCTGCTGCGTGGCACCCCGCTGGCCTCCAAGGGCCTGCGCAAGACTTTTGGCCAGCGCGAAGTTTTGAAGGGTATCGACCTGCACATTCCGGCCGGCCAGTTCGTGGCCATTGTCGGCCGCAGCGGCTGCGGCAAGAGCACTTTGCTGCGGCTACTGGCCGGGTTGGACCAGCCCACCGCCGGGCAGCTACTGGCGGGTGCCGCGCCGCTGGAAGAGGCCCGTGAAGAAACCCGCCTGATGTTCCAGGACGCGCGGCTGCTGCCGTGGAAGAAGGTGATCGACAACGTTGGCCTTGGGCTGTCTGGCGACTGGCGCCCGCGTGCGCTGGAGGCCTTGGATGCGGTTGGCCTGGCCGACCGCGCCAACGAATGGCCGGCAGCGCTCTCGGGAGGCCAGAAGCAGCGCGTGGCTTTGGCCCGAGCCTTGATTCACCAGCCCCGCCTGCTGCTGCTGGACGAGCCACTGGGGGCGCTGGATGCATTGACCCGTATCGAGATGCAGCAACTGATCGAACGCCTGTGGCGTCAGCACGGCTTCACTGTGCTGCTGGTCACCCACGACGTCAGCGAGGCGGTTGCCGTGGCGGACCGGGTGATCCTGATCGAGGACGGCGAGGTCGGGCTCGACCTCACTGTTGACCTGGCACGGCCCCGGGCGCGTGGTTCGCACCGTCTGGCCGCGCTGGAAAGCGAAGTGCTCAACCGTGTTCTGTCCACCCCGGGCACTGCGCCCGAGCCGGATCCTGTAGCCCCTCTGCCCACGCAGCTGCGTTGGGCGCTTTGAATCCCAGAAGCCAAAAGGAAGCAAGCCATGACTATCAAAGCCATCAACGTTCGCAACCAGTTCAAAGGTACTGTGAAAGAAATCCTCGAAGGCCCGGTACTGTCGGAAATCGACGTGCAGACGGCTTCGGGTATCGTCACTTCGGTGATTACCACCCGTTCCGTGCGGGAGCTGGAGTTGCAGGTGGGCAGTGAAGTGATTGCCTTTGTGAAGTCGACCGAAGTGTCCATCGCCAAGCTGTGATGCGGCGGTTTGATATTGGGGCTGCTTTGCAGCCCTTCGCGGGCACGCCCGCTCCCACAGGTACTTCGCAAGCTCCAGGGTGCGCGCGGGCTCTGTGGGAGCGGGCTTGCCCGCGAAGGGCCGCCAAGCGGCCCCAGATTTCTCAGCGGGAACGCTTGGCCAGAAACGGCGGCAGATACAACCCCAGATACGCTTCGAACACCCGCTTGCCTTCCTCGGCCATGCGCGGGGTGATCGCCTCGTGCAGCTGCACCGACCGCGCATACACCCGGTCGCTCAACTCCATGGCCAGGGCAAACACATCCACATCCGGTGGCATCACCGGCAGGTGAAAATGCTGGTCGAACAACTTGTGCATCAAGTCGCCCAGTTCCATGTCGTGCTGCCGGTCGGCCTGCACTACCTCGCTCAGGCCATGCTGCGCCAGGATCAACTGCCGCGCCGCCGCATCCTCGTGATAGATATCAAGCATGCGTTGTTCGATCAGCCGTGACAGTTCGTGCCAGGTGCTGAACGCGCTGCTATCGATCGGAGCGCTCAGGGCTTCGCGAAACGCCCGGTGCACATCTGCAGTAAGTGCCTCCAGCAAGGCCGGCACGCTGGCGAAGAAGTGATACACCGACGAAGGCGGAATCTGCGCCCGCTCGGCCACGCTGTAGATAGATAGAGCTGCCACCCCTTGTTCGGCCAACAGCTCACGCGCAGCCGCCAGGATCGCCTCGATCCTGGCCTGGCTGCTGGCGCGCGGTTTGCGCGGGGTGGTGGTGCGGTTCATCAACTGCTGATTGCCAGGATGCTGGCCTGGTAGGCGCCGACGAACAGGTCGAAATCACCGACTTCGTCTCGCTCCAGCTCGGACTGCCTGGCGAGCGACTCGCGGGCCAGCGTCTCGAATGCTTGCTGTTTTTCGTTGCTCAGCGGTTGCTCGCGGAAAGTCTCGGCGTGCACACGGCTCTGGCGCAGCGAGAACTGGACGAAGCTCTCGTCATGCTCGGTCATGCGTGCCAGCACCTGGGCCGACGGGGTCAGCGAGGTGTCGTCGACCTTGGCCTGCTGCGCATCCAGGGCCTTGGCGTGCTCATCAGAGCCTTGCGCCTGGTCGAGCAGATTGGCCAATTGGCGGATACGCTCGATCAGCTCGCTGGCCCAGTCTTTCAGGCTGATCGGCTGGCCATTGCGGTGCAACTCCAGGCCCGGACGACGGCCTTCCTTGACCACGGTCAGGAAGTTGCTGGTGCACTGGCCGCACTCACCGTTGTCCAGTTGCGGGCTTTCTTCCAGCGCGCAGAACAGCAGGAATGCGTCGAGGAAGCGCGCCTCGGTCAGGTCGATACCGACCGGCAGGAACGGGTTGATGTCCAGGCAGCGCACTTCCACATACTGCACACCCCGCGAGGTCAGGGCCTGGATCGGCCGCTCGCCGGTGTAGGTGACACGCTTGGGGCGGATGTTCGAGTAGTACTCGTTTTCGATCTGCAGAATGTTGGTGTTCAGCTGAACCCACTCGCCATCCACATGTGTGCCGATTTCAACGTAAGGCGGGTAGGGCGTGCCAACGGCCTTGCGCAGGCTGTCGGTGTAGCTGGCCAGGTTGTTGTAGCAGGGCGTAAGACCGGCCTGGGCGTTGCTCTGGTAACCCAGGTCGCTCATGCGCAGGCTGGTGGCATAAGGCAGGAACAGGGTTTCGGCATCCAGCTCTTCGAGCTGGTGCGGGCGGCCACGCAGGAAGCCTTTGTCCAGGGCCGGCGAGGCACCGAACAGGTACATCAGCAGCCAGCTGTAGCGGCGGAAGTTACGAATCAGCGCGATGTAGGCCGACGACTGGTAGTCGCGGTCATTTTCCGTACTGCCTTCGGCTTCGCGCAGCAGTGGCCAAAGCGCTTCGGGCAGCGAGAAGTTGTAATGAATACCGGCGATGCACTGCATGGTGCGGCCGTAACGCAGGGCCAGGCCCTTGCGGTAGACGTGTTTGAGCTTGCCGATGTTCGAGCTGCCGTACTCGGCGATCGGGATATCCTCCTCGGCCGGCAGCGTGCACGGCATCGACGGGCTCCACAGGTATTCGTCGCCCAGCTTGCTGTAGACGAAACGGTGGGTCTCTTCGAGGCTTTCGAGCACCTTGGCCGGGTCGGCCAGCGCTGGGGTGATGAACTCCAGCAGCGACTCGGAATAATCGGTGGTGATCTGCTCGTTGGTCAGCGCCGATCCCAGTGCTTCCGGATGCGGGGTCTGGGCCAGGCGACCTTCATCGGTCACGCGCAGGCATTCGCGCTCAATACCGTGCAGGCACTGCTTGAGCAGGGGGAGATTGGCGCCGAGCAGGCTCAGGCGGCGGTTGAGGAGTTCGCTCAAGATGTATTCCTTCACGCGTCAGTCGCCCCAATATGGGGGTAGAGATAACGGTCTACAAGGGTAGGAAGAAAGGAACTGGCGTTGTCGCCTGGTTTACGCGGTTCCAGCAGTGCCAGCGCACTGCTGAAAATACCGCAGATACTGCTTGGTGAGCTAGAGAACCGCGAAGGTTCCTTGCGCTTTGGCCACCAGCTTGTCGCCCTGAACTACGTCGGCGTCGACCACCAGGGTGCGCCGCCCGGCGTGCAGCACACGGGCGGTGCACAGCACTTCGCCGTCGCTGACGGCACGCATGTAGTTGATCTTGCACTCGATGGTGACGCTTTGCTGGTCAAAGCCATGGCTGGCCGAGCAAGCCAGGCCCATGGCGATATCCACCAGGCTGAAGATCGCCCCGCCGTGCAGCTTCTGGCCACGGTTGCGCAACTGGGGCTCGAGCGCCAGGGCTACTTCGGCAACACCGGTGTCCAGGTGTTGCAGGCGGCAGCCCAGCAGCTGGCTGAAGGCGCTTTCGACGTATTCGCGAGGTACGTCCATTACTTCTTCTTCAGTTGCTTGGCGTTGGCGAACAGGGCGGCCATGGCGTTGTTGGCCGGGGCTGCGGTGGCGGTTTCGCGCTGACGCGGTGCCTGCGGCTGGCGATTGCCGCCATTGCCACGATTACCACCGCGGTTGCCTTCGACCTTCTCGCCCGGGGTGTCGCTCATGCGCATGGACAGGCCGACGCGTTTGCGCGGGATGTCCACTTCCATGACCTTGACCTTGACCACATCGCCGGCCTTGACCGCCTCACGCGGGTCTTTGACGAACTTCTCCGACAGCGCCGAGATATGCACCAGGCCGTCCTGATGCACGCCGATGTCGACGAAGGCACCGAAGTTGGTAACGTTGGTCACCACGCCTTCGAGGATCATGCCCGGTTCCAGGTCCTTGAGGTCTTCGACGCCTTCCTGGAAGGTGGCGGTCTTGAACTCCGGACGTGGGTCGCGGCCGGGCTTGTCCAGCTCTTGCAGGATGTCGGTGACGGTTGGCAGGCCGAAGGTTTCGTCGGTGAACTTTTTCGGGTCCAGTCGCTTGAGGAAGCTGCTGTCACCAATCAGCGAGCGGATGTCGCGGTCGGTATCGGCAGCAATGCGCTGCACCAGCGGGTAGGCCTCAGGGTGTACCGCAGAGGCGTCCAGCGGGTTGTCGCCGTTCATCACACGCAGGAAGCCGGCGGCCTGCTCGAAGGTTTTCTCACCCAGGCGGCTGACCTTTTTCAGCGCTGCACGGGTAGCAAACGGGCCATTGGCATCGCGGTGGGCGACGATGTTCTGTGCCAGCGTGGCATTGAGGCCGGAGATGCGCGTCAGCAGCGCCACCGAAGCGGTGTTCACGTCCACGCCCACGGCGTTCACACAGTCCTCGACCACCGCGTCCAGGCCACGTGCCAGTTTCAGTTGGGACACGTCGTGCTGGTACTGGCCGACACCGATGGATTTCGGATCGATCTTCACCAGTTCGGCCAGCGGATCCTGCAGGCGGCGGGCGATCGACACGGCGCCGCGGATCGACACGTCCAGGTCCGGGAACTCGCGGGCGGCCAGTTCCGATGCCGAGTACACCGACGCACCGGCTTCGGAAACCATGATCTTGGTGATTTTCAGGGCGGGATATTTCTTGACCAACTCGGTCACCAGCTTGTCGCTTTCGCGGCTGGCTGTGCCGTTGCCGATGGCGATCAGCTCCACCGAGTGTTTGGCGCACAGTGCGGCCATGATGGAAATGGTGCGGTCCCAGTCGTTCTTCGGCGCGTGCGGGTAGACCGTGGTGTGGTCCAGCAGCTTGCCGGTTGCGTCGACCACGGCGATCTTGCAGCCGGTGCGCAGGCCCGGGTCGAAGCCCAGGGTGGCGCGCGGGCCGGCCGGGGCGGCCAGCAGCAGATCGTGCAGGTTGTGGGCGAACACGTTGATCGCCTCGCCTTCGGCACTGTCGCGCAGCTCGCCGAACAGGTCGGTTTCCAGGTGGGTGTACAGCTTGACCTTCCAGGTCCAGCGCACCACTTCACCCAGCCATTTGTCGGCCGGTCGGCTGCGGTTCTCGATGCCGACGTGGTTGCCGATCATCAGCTCGCATGGGTGCAGGGTGCCGGGCAGTTCTTCGCCGACCTTCAGCGAGACGCTCAACACGCCTTCGTTGCGCCCGCGGAAGATCGCCAGGGCACGGTGCGATGGCGCAGTACGCAGCAGCTCGTCATGAGCGAAGTAGTCGCGGAACTTGGCGCCTTCTTCTTCCTTGCCGGCCACAACGCGGGCGCTGAGCACGGCTTCCTGCTTGAGGTAGCTGCGCAGCTTGTCGAGCAGGGCGGCGTCTTCGGCAAAGCGCTCCATCAGGATGTACTTGGCGCCTTCCAGCGCGGCCTTGACGTCGGCCACGCCCTTTTCGGCGTTGACGAAGCGTGCGGCTTCGCTTTCCGGGGCCAGGGTCGGGTCGTTGAACAGGCCATCGGCCAGTTCGCCAAGGCCGGCTTCCAGGGCGATCTGGCCCTTGGTGCGGCGCTTCTGCTTGTACGGCAGGTACAGGTCTTCGAGGCGGGTCTTGGTGTCGGCCAGCTTGATCTCGCGGGCCAGTTCCGGGGTCAGCTTGCCCTGTTCCTCGATGCTGGAAAGGATGCTGGCGCGGCGCTCGTCGAGTTCGCGCAGGTAGCGCAGGCGCTCTTCCAGGTGGCGCAACTGAGTGTCGTCAAGGCTACCGGTCACTTCCTTGCGATAGCGGGCGATGAAGGGCACGGTCGAGCCTTCGTCCAACAGGCTCACGGCCGCCTCGACCTGCTGCGGGCGTACGCCCAGTTCCTCGGCGATACGGCTGTTGATGCTGTCCATGTAAACCACCTGACATTTGTGAATACGGGGGTCGCCTGTGGGCTTTTTGCCCGGCGGCGCTGGATGAAAGCCGCGCATTATACCCATCGCAAACGGCTTGCGGTGATGGCGCCCGGCCAGCCAGAACTGGCGCCGGGGGAAAAATCTGCTAACAATGCTCACGCAACGTGCAGCAATGGCTACGCCATAATGCGCGGCGATATCAGAGGAGTTATTCATGACCGGCACGCCAAACACCGCTGAAGGTGACAAGATTCTCATCGTCGACGACGATCCGGGGCTTAGCAGCCTGCTGGAACGTTTCTTCACCAGCAAAGGCTACCGTGCCCGTGCGGTGCCCAACACCGAGCAGATGGATCGCCTGCTGCAGCGCGAGGTGTTCAACCTGGTGGTGCTCGACCTGATGCTGCCAGGCGAGGATGGCCTGTCCGCCTGCAAGCGCCTGCGCCAGCAGAACAACCAGATCCCGATCATCATGCTGACCGCCAAGGGCGACGAGCTCAGCCGCATCAAGGGCCTGGAGCTGGGCGCCGACGACTACCTGGGCAAGCCGTTCAACCCGGACGAACTGATGGCTCGGGTCAAGGCGGTGCTGCGTCGTCAGGCGCCGAGCGTGCCGGGTGCGCCGGGCAGCGAGGACGAGTCGGTCACCTTCGGCGACTATGAGCTGTCGCTGGCCACCCGCGAGCTCAAGCGTGGCAACGAAGTGCACATGCTCACCACCGGCGAGTTCGCTGTGCTCAAGGCTCTGGTGATGCACGCCCGCGAGCCGTTGACCCGCGACAAGCTGATGAACCTGGCGCGCGGCCGCGAATGGGATGCGCTGGAGCGCTCCATCGACGTGCAGATCTCACGCCTGCGTCGCATGATCGAGCCGGACCCGTCCAAGCCGCGTTACATCCAGACCGTCTGGGGCGTGGGCTACGTGTTCGTACCGGACGGAAACGCCGGAAAATGATGCCTGGACGTCGATGAAAACACCGCTCTGGTTTCCGCAAAGTTTCTTCGCCCGCACCCTGTGGCTGGTGTTGATCGTCGTTCTGTTCTCCAAGGCGCTGACCCTGGTCTACCTGCTGATGAACGAGGACGTGCTGGTCGACCGTCAGTACAGCCATGGTGTAGCGCTGACCTTGCGCGCCTATTGGGCCGCCGACGAAGAAAACCGCGACAAGATCGCCGAGGCGGCAGGTCTTATCCGGGTGACCGGCTCGGGTGTGCCCGAAGGCGAGCAGCATTGGCCCTACAGTGAGATCTACCAACGGCAGATGCAGGCCGAGCTGGGTGACGACACCGAAGTGCGGCTGCGCATTCATGCACCGCCCGCGTTGTGGGTCAATGCGCCAAGCCTGGGTCCGGGTTGGCTGAAAGTGCCGCTGTACCCGCATCCATTGCGTGGGCAGAAGATCTGGAACGTGCTGGGCTGGTTCCTGGCCATTGGCTTGTTGTCCACCGCCTCGGCGTGGATTTTTGTGCGTCAGCTCAACCAGCCGCTCAAACGCTTGGTGTTCGCCGCCCGCCAGCTTGGCCAGGGGCGCAGTGTGCGCCTGCCGATCAGCGATACCCCCAGCGAGATGACCGAGGTGTACAAGGCGTTCAACCAGATGGCCGAGGATGTCGAGCAGGCCGGGCGCGAGCGTGAGTTGATGCTGGCCGGGGTTTCCCACGACTTGCGCACGCCACTGACGCGTCTGCGTCTGTCGCTGTCCTTGCTGAACAGCGACAACGAGCTGAGCGATGACATGGTTCGCGATATCGAGGACATGGACGCGATTCTCGATCAGTTCCTGGCCTTCATCCGCGATGGCCGTGACGAGCCGGTGGAAGAGGTCGACCTTGCTGACCTGGTGCGTGAGGTGGTGGCTCCGTACAACCAGCCGGTAGAGCGTGTGCGCCTGTGTCTGGAGCCGATTCCACCGTTCCCGCTGCGCCGGGTTTCGCTCAAGCGCATGCTGGGTAACCTGATCGGCAACGCCCTGCACCATGCTGGCAAGGGGGTCGAGGTGGCTGCCTATGTGTCAGGTGACGAGAGTGCGCCGTATGTGGTGCTCAGTGTGCTGGACCGGGGCACCGGTATTGACGAGTCGGAGCTGGAAACCATCTTCAACCCGTTCATTCGCGGTGACCGGGCACGGGGCGGCAAGGGCACCGGGCTGGGGCTGGCGATCGTCAAGCGGATTGCTGCGCAACATGGCGGGAACGTGGAGTTGCGTAACCGGTCTGGCGGCGGGATCGAGGCGCGGGTCAGGTTACCGCTGGGGCTGCTGCTGCCGCGTAATGCTGTGTGAGGCTCACTGGCCTCTTCACGGCTAAAGCCGCACCTACAGGGATTGCGCAGTACCTGTGGCAGCGGCTTGGCCGCGAAGCGGCGGGTACAGGCTTGAATCAGCCTTTGCCCTTGGTCCGGGTCTGATTGGGCCCGCCATTCTTCTCCAGGTGCTCGATGATCATCCCGGCGACGTTCTTGCCGGTGGTGACTTCGATGCCCTCCAGCCCTGGCGACGAGTTTACCTCCATCACCAACGGCCCGTGGTTGGAGCGCAGGATATCCACACCCGCCACGCTCAACCCCATCACCTTGGCCGCCCGAATGGCGGTGATGCGCTCTTCAGGGGTGATTTTTATCAGGCTGGCGACGCCACCCCGGTGCAGGTTGGAGCGGAACTCGCCTGGTTTGGCCTGACGCTTCATCGAGGCAATTACTTTGTCGCCTACCACGAAGCACCGGATATCTGCGCCACCGGCCTCCTTGATGTACTCCTGCACCATGATGTTCTGCTTGAGGCCCATGAACGCTTCGATCACCGACTCGGCCGCCTGGGGCGTTTCGCACAGCACCACGCCAATGCCCTGGGTGCCTTCCAGTACCTTGATCACCAGCGGGGCACCGTTGACCATCTGGATCAGGTCGGGGATATCGTCCGGCGAGTGGGCGAAACCGGTGATCGGCAGGCCTATGCCGCGCCGCGACAACAGCTGCAACGAGCGCAGCTTGTCGCGCGAGCGGGCAATGGCTACCGACTCGTTGAGCGGGTATACGCCCATCATTTCGAATTGGCGCAGCACCGCGCAGCCATAGAACGTAACCGAAGCACCTATGCGCGGGATCACTGCATCGAAGCCTTCCAGCGGCTTGCCGCGGTAGTGGATCTGCGGCTTGTGGCTGGCAATGTTCATGTAGGCCCGCAGGGTATCGATCACCACCATTTCGTGGCCACGCTGGGTACCGGCTTCGACCAGGCGGCGGGTGGAATACAGACGCGGATTGCGCGACAGCACAGCGATCTTCATGCAGCACCTGTGACAGGGGAAAGGGTGGCCGGGAAGGCCGGTTTGTCTTGTACGTATTTCAGGCCTGGGTTCACTACCAGCTGGCCGTGTATCAGGGCCTTGGAGCCAAGCAACAGGCGGTAGCGCATGTTCTTGCGGCAGGCCAGGGTGAACTCCACCTCCCATACACCATCACCCAGCGCCAGTGACGTGCGGATGACGTAGCGGGTCTGGGCGTGGCCGTTGGAGCTCTTGATGGTTTTCATCGTCACCAACGGTGCCTCGCAGCGGCGGTGGCGCAACTGCACCACCGAGCCCAGGTGCGCAGTGAAGCGAACCCAGGGCTGGCCGTCGCGCTCGAAGGGTTCCACTTCGGTGGCATGCAGGCTCGACGTGCTGGCACCGGTGTCGATCTTGGCGCGCAGCCCGGCCACGCCGAGGTCAGGCAGGGCGACCCACTCGCGCAGGCCGATCACAGTCAAATGGTCAAATGTCTTCACGAAGCGCACCCTGCGAATGAGGTGGTGAACTTTAAGCACGGCGGGGACTTTTTGCATCCGTATGTGAAGGTAGTACAGTTCGATGAAAGACAGAATCCGAGGTAACGGGATGGCACAAAAAGCCGAAGACGACGACAAGGTTCGCCTGGACAAATGGCTGTGGGCGGCGCGCTTCTACAAGACGCGAGCGCTGGCCAAGGCGGCGATCGAGAGTGGCAAGGTGCATTGCCGGGGCGAGCGTTGCAAGCCGGGCAAGGAGCCGCGGGTGGGCGACGAGTTCGTGCTGCGTACCGGCTTCGATGAGCGCACGGTGGTGGTGAAGGCGCTGTCGGTGGTGCGTCGTGGTGCCCCAGAGGCACAGGCGTTGTACGAGGAAACCGAAGAAAGTGTGCGTCGCCGTGAACAGGCGGCTGAGATGCGTAAGGCCGGGGCCATGGGCGTGACCACCGATGGCCGGCCGACCAAGAAGCAGCGGCGGCAGATTCACCAGCTGCATGGAAGTTACGATTGAATGGGGCTGCTGCGCAGCCCCAGGAATCTAGCGCAACACCGCCATTCGTCCGACCAACGGTAACGTGGACAGCAGCTTGAACAACGGCGCTGTCCAGCGCATCAACGCCTCGCTGCCTTTGGCCGCCAGCGGCGTGTAGTAGCTCCAGCCCAGCGCCAGTACGGCCATCAGCAAGCCGCCAATGTAGTCGTCCTGCCCCCAATGGGCACCGGCCACCAGGCGCGGCAGCATGAACAGCGCTGCGAGCCCCCAGACCATCAGGTATTGCGCAAGGCCGCGGCTGAACACGCTCATGAACAGCGCCCAGATCAGCAGCACCGAGGCGTGATCACCCGGGAAACTCTTACTGGAGCGGTCCTTGAGTTCCCAGGCAGCCTCCAGGTTCGGGTAATAGTCACTCAGGTGCACGACGTCGTCGAAGATCATCGAGGGACTCTTGTGTTGCCACCCGGCTGCATCCACCCACTTGGAAAACAGCGCGCGAATCACCACTAAGAGGAGTAGCGTGACCAGAAAGCCGAAAAATGCCTGGCGAACCTGAGCAGCCTTGAACACCCAGTCACCACGAATGAGCACTGCCAGCAGGATCAGGCCGACGACGATGTCGAACGGGCGTAGGCTGCCGATGGTCCAGATGTAGCGCCAGGTGGTGCTATCGGCCAGCGGCGCGTTCAGGCTGCGGAACAGCCACTCGTCGAAAGTCAGGCACAGGATCTGGCCAAAAGGCCATAACCAGAAACACAGTAGAGCGATGGGAAGCAGCGTAGAGGCTGCCAATGGCCCCCAGGACCACCTTGCTTGGAACAGTGGTCGATTGTCCATAAAATACCTCTATTGCAAACAGGAATCGGAGCGCCTTGTGAGCGCTCTGTCACGGGTTCTCGCCGGTTTTCGACAACCCTTGTAACCATTTTGTCATCATTTTTTAGATAGCCGAAACCTATGAGCGATTTGCCTGATACCGATTTCACCCAACGTTTCATCTTCGACGAGCGCGATGTGCGCGGCGAGTGGGTGTCTCTCGATGACAGCTACGCTGCGGTGTTGGCGCGTCATGAGTACCCCCAGCCGGTCAAGGTGCTGCTCGGCGAGTTGATGGCCGCCACCGCCTTGCTGGTGGGTGCGATGAAGTTCGATGGCCTGCTGATTCTGCAGGCGCGTTCGGCCGGACCGATTCCGCTGCTGATGGTGGAATGTTCCAGTGAGCGCGAGATTCGTGGCATGGCCCGCTACGAAGCGGACCAGATTCCGGCTGGTGCCACCCTGTCGCAGCTGATGCCCGACGGCCACCTGACCCTGACCATCGACCCGGTCAAGGGCCAGCGCTACCAGGGGACCGTCGACCTCGATGGCGCCAACCTGTCTGAATGTTTCACCAACTACTTCGTCCAGTCGCAGCAGCTCAATACCCGTTTCTGGCTCAATGCCGAAGGCGGCAAGGCCCGTGGGCTATTGCTGCAGCAACTGCCACGTGATCGCCAGCCGGATGATGAAGAGCGCGAAGACAGCTGGCAGCATGTGGTCGCCCTGGCCAAGACGCTCAAGCCTGAAGAGTGGACAGAGGGCAACGAAACACTGCTGCACCGCCTGTATCACGAAGACGCCGTGCGCCTGTTCGATATCCAGCCACTGCGCTTCAATTGCAGCTGTTCGCGGGAACGCTCCGGCAATGCGCTGGTCAGTCTGGGCGAGCACGACGCCAAGGCGCTGGTGGACGAATGTGGCGGGACGGTAGAGATCGATTGCCAGTTCTGCAACGAGCGCTACTTCTTCGATGCCAGCGATGTGGCGCAATTGTTTGCGGGTGGCGGTACTGACGTGGCCTCAGAAACTCGTCACTGAAACGTTAAATCACAGGATAATCTCCTGTCGAATTGCGCAAAAGCGCAGTTCTGACAGGAGGGGCCTACTTTTTTTGGGCGTTTCTGGCATAATCCGGCCACTTTTTTCGCTGTAGTAGTTTTTTCAAGACAACTACAAAACGTTTGGAGCACTCGGCCTCGGGCCGGATGGGGTATCTCATGACGCAAGCCAACAACACCGTGTACACCGACCTGAGCGTCGATGAGCTGGTAAAAGAAGCGCTGCAACGCGGTGAAGGCGTACTAGCCGATACTGGCGCACTGGTCGTGGAGACTGGTCACCGTACCGGCCGTTCGCCGGCTGACCGTTTCATCGTCGAAGAACCTTCCACCCAGGACGCCATTTCCTGGGGCCCGATCAACCGCAAGTTCCCGGCCGACAAGTTCGATGCCCTGTGGGCTCGCGTCGAGGCGTTCAACGACGCTCAGGATCACTTCGTTTCCTATGTTCACGTAGGGGCCGCAGCCGAGCACTACCTGCCGGTGAAGATGACCACCCAGACTGCCTGGCAGAACCTGTTCGGTCGTTGCCTGTTTATCAACCCGGAGCAGTTCAACCCGGCTGGCCGCGAGCAGTGGCAGATCCTCAACGTCGCCAACTTCGTGTGCGAGCCTGAGCGTGACGGCACCAACTCCGACGGTTGCGTGATCATCAACTTCGCCCAGAAGAAAGTGCTGATCGCGGGCATGCGCTACGCCGGCGAAATGAAGAAAGCCATGTTCTCGGTGCAGAACTTCCTGCTGCCGGCTGCCGATGTACTGCCTATGCACTGCGCGGCCAACATCGGCGAAGAAGGCGATGTGACCTTGTTCTTCGGCCTGTCCGGCACTGGCAAGACCACCCTTTCGGCTGACGAAAGCCGTTACCTGATCGGTGACGACGAGCACGGTTGGGGCGAAGGCGTTGTCTTCAACATGGAAGGCGGCTGCTACGCCAAGTGCATCGACCTGTCCGAGAAGAACGAGCCGGTCATCTGGAAAGCCATCAAGCACGGCGCAGTACTGGAAAACGTCGTTCTCGACGCCAACAAGCACGCCGACTACACCGATGTCAGCCTGACTCAGAACAGCCGTGCGGCCTACCCGCTGGAGCACGTTGCCAAGCGTTCGGAAGCGAACCTGGGCGGCGAGCCTAACGCAGTGATCTTCCTCACCTGCGACCTGACAGGTGTTCTGCCTCCGGTTTCGATCCTGAACAACGAGCAGGCGGCCTACCACTTCCTGTCCGGCTACACCGCGCTGGTCGGTTCCACTGAAATGGGTTCGGGCGGCGGCATCAAGTCGACCTTCTCCACCTGCTTCGGCGCACCGTTCTTCCCGCGTCCGGCTGGCGAGTACGCCGAGCTGCTGATCAAGCGTATCAACGGCTTCAACTCCAAGGTCTACCTGGTCAACACCGGCTGGACCGGTGGTGGCTACGGCGTTGGCAAGCGCTTCAGCATCCCCACCACCCGTGCCGTGATCGCCGCAATCCAGAGCGGCGCACTGGTCGGTGCCGAAACCGAGCACCTGGACATCATCAACCTGGACGTGCCGAAGGCCGTTCCGGGCGTTGAAACCGAACTGCTCAACCCGCGCACCAACTGGGCTGACAAAGCGGCCTACGACGAGGCTGCCAAAGGTCTGGCCAAGCTGTTCATCGAAAACTTCAAGAAGTTCGAAGTTTCCGACGCCATCAAGGCCGCTGGCCCGCAGCTGTAAGCCGAGCTCAGCCGCAACGAGAAAGCCGCCCCCAGGGGCGGCTTTTTTGTGGGTGCGGGATTACCCGCGAAAGGGCTGGACCTGCTGACCAATTTCCACCCGTGCTTCACCGTCGCAGCCGCCATCGTATTCGCGGGTAAACCCGCTCCTACACACTGATTGGCGGTGGGCGCAGGCCGTCGTGTAGGAGCGGGTTTACCCGCGAAGGGGCCCGCATAGGCAGCGAAATTCTGGTTTTTCTGTTTCACTGTCAGCATCCATTGCGTAGACAAGAGCCAGCCAGATGACCGAAGCCCCTCAGCGCACTGCCTTCTCCCACTTCCACCCGATCCTTACCCGCCCCCAGGACAACGACCTGAACGGCCACATCGCCGGTGCAACGGTGCACGGTTTCTTCGAAACCGCGATACAGGCGTTTCTCGTCGAGCAGGCGGAACTGGACCTGCGGCACGGTGAACTGGCCGCCTTCGTGGTCAGTTCGGCTGCGGATTTCTACGCGCTACCGGGCTTCCCGGATTTGTTGGAGGTGGGGTTGGGAGTGACGCGTCTGGCGGGCAGCACGGTAGAGTACCGGCTGGCGCTGTATCGCCCGGGCGAACCGGAGGCGTGCGCAGCAGGCACGGTAGTGCAGGTGTTCATCGAGCGCGACAGTGGACGGCCTGTGGCGTTGCCAGAGGCGCTGCAGGTGATCCTGTCCGGCCTCGTGCTGGAGCGGCAGGCATAAAAAAGCCCCGCTGGCAGGGGCGGGGCTTTTGTTGCCGGGGGCAGAGCCCTCAGGCGTTAGTCGCGCCAGTGGCGCTTGTGCTTGCGGTGGCCATAGTGGTGACCACGGTCCCAGTGACGACGGTCGTCGTCGTAGCCGCGACGATAGCGGCGATTTTCGTGGCGTTCGTCTTCGTCGGCCTTGTTGCCCATGTAGTTACCCAGTGCACCACCGGCGCCACCGCCGGCTGCTGCGCCAATGTAGCTACCGGTGGTGCCACCCACCGAGCGACCCACCACGTTACCGCCGGCAGCACCCAGCGCGCCGCCAATAGCAGCCTCACCGCGCTGGCGCTTGTCGGCGCCCAATGCGCCGCCTGCCGCGCCGCCCAGACCGGCACCAATGGCGCCACCGGTGCTGCCGCCGATGGAGTTGCCCACCACTGAGCCCAGTACCCCACCCAATGCGCCGCCAATGCCGGCTTCGGTGGTGCCGCCTGCCATGGCAACGCCGCTGAGCAAGCTGAAAGACAACAACAGAATCGAGGAGTACTTCTTCATCAAGAGAGCCTCATAGGGATGACGAGGCGAATTTGAGGCTAAGAGACTTGGCTGGCAACGGAAATCCGACGAGTAACACGAGTTGTACACAATTCTCTAACTTGCTGTATTTACTATGAAACTTTATCGTTTTCAGGCTGTCTGAGACCTTTATGACAAAGCCCTGAGCCGCCACGGAACAGGGCTTTTTTCGTTTTTACAGGATACGCCTGTCCTCGCTCGCACGCTCCAGCTTGATGGCAATGAACTTCGATGTCGGCGTATGGCTACCAACGCCAATGCTCTCCAGCGGCACCAGCGGGTTCACCTCCGGGTAATACGCCGCCGCCTGCCCGGCAGGTATGTCGAAGGCCAGCAGGGTAAAGCCTTGCACCCGGCGCACATGTTCATCCCCCCACAGCGAAACGATGTCGACCTTCTGCCCCGGCTGGAAGCCCAGGCGGATGATGTCGGCTTCGTTGGCGAACAGCACCTCGCGCTGGCCACGCACGCCGCGGTAGCGGTCGTCCAGGCCGTAGATAGTGGTGTTGTACTGATCGTGCGAGCGCATCGATTGCATGATCAAGTCTGGCAACTGGCCGCTGGCGCGTACGCGTTCGTCAAGCAGCGTGTCGGGCAGCAGGTTGGCCTTGAAGTTGGCGCGGCCGGTGCTGGTCGCCCATTCGCGGCTGGCCGCGCTGTTGCCTAGATAGAAGCCACCCGGATTACGCAGGCGCTGGTTGAAGCCGCTGAAACCGGCAATGGTGTCGCCGATCAGGTCGCGGATGCGGTCGTAGTCGGCCACCAGCCAGTGCCAGTCCACCGGTTGTTTGCCCAGCGTGGCGGCGGCGATGCCGGCGATCACCGCAGGCTCCGAGCGCATTTGCGTCGACAGCGGCTTAAGCTGGCCGTTGGAGGCGTGGACCATGCTGAACGAGTCTTCAACCGTGACTGCCTGCGGCCCTTCGGCCTGCAGGTCGATGTCGGTGCGGCCCAGGCACGGCAGGATCAGTGCCTGCTTGCCATGGACCAGGTGGCTACGGTTGAGCTTGGTGCTGATGTGCACGGTCAGCTCGCAGTTGCGCAGCGCCTGGGCGGTACGCTCGGTGTCGGGTGTGGCCTGGGCGAAGTTGCCGCCCAAGCCGATGAAAACCTTGGCCCGGCCATCGAGCATCGCGTGAATGGCTTCGACGGTGTTATGGCCATTGCGCCGCGGCACAGGGAAGCCAAAGCGCTTTTCGATGGCATCCAGCAGCGCCTCTGGCGGGCGCTCGTTGATGCCCATGGTGCGGTCACCCTGCACGTTGCTGTGGCCACGCACCGGGCACAGGCCGGCACCGGGCACGCCGATGTTGCCACGCAGCATCTGCAGGTTGACGATTTCCTGAATGGTCGGCACCGAATGACGGTGTTGGGTGATGCCCATCGCCCAGCACATGATCACCCGCTTGCCACGGCAGTACATACGCGCGGCCAGTTCGATATCGGCCAAGGTGAGGCCGGACTGTGCCTGGATGTGCGACCACGGCGTGGCGTCCACCACGGCCAGGTACTCATCGACGCCATGGCCATGTTCGGCGATGAAGGCGTGGTCGAATACGGCCGGTTCGCCGTTGGCCTGGGCTTCGCGTTCCCATTGCAGGACGAACTTGGCCATGCCGCGCAGCATCGCCATGTCGCCACCCAGGGCCGGGCGGAAGAAGGCGGTGTTGGTCGGGCGGTCACTGTTGGTCAGCATTTCCAGTGGGTTCTGGGGGTGCTGGAAGCGCTCCAGACCACGCTCCTTGAGCGGGTTGATGCACACCACCTGGGCGCCACGCTTTACCGCATCACGCAGTGGGTCGAGCATGCGCGGGTGATTGGTGCCGGGGTTCTGGCCCCAGACAAAAATGGCGTCGGCGTGCTCGAAGTCGTCGAAGGTGACTGTACCTTTGCCGACCCCGACGCTTTGCCCCAACGCCACGCCGCTGGCCTCATGGCACATGTTCGAGCAGTCAGGGAAGTTGTTGGTGCCGTAGGCGCGCACGAACAGTTGGTACAGGTACGCCGCTTCGTTGCTGGCACGTCCCGAGGTATAGAATTCGGCCTGGTCAGGGTTGGTCAGCTTGTTCAGTTCGCGGGCGATCAGGGCGAAGGCGGCATCCCAGCTGATCGGCAGGTAACGGTCGCTGGGAGCGTCATAGACCATCGGTTCGGTCAGACGCCCTTGGTACTCCAGCCAGTAGTCGCTTTGTTGCAGCAGCGAGGTGACGCTGTAACGGGCGAAGAAGGCAGCATCGACACGGCGCTTGGTAGCTTCCCAGTTCACCGCCTTGGCGCCGTTCTCGCAGAACTTGACCATGCCGCTTTCCGGCGAGTCCCCCCAGGCGCAGCCGGGGCAGTCGAAACCGCCGTTCTGGTTGGTCTTGAGCAGGGCGCGAATGTTCTTCAGCGCATTATCGCTGCCGACCCAGGCCTTGGCTACGCTACGCAGTGCGCCCCAACCGCCGGCGGGGCCGTGGTAGGGCTTGTAGCGAGGGGGGGAGGTTGGGGTGTTGTCCGGAAGTTGTTGGTACGAGGTCACGACTGTTACGACTCCGCCGCTGGGCTGTAGACCCGCGGTGCGCTGTGCTTGGGCAAGTGGATAAGGTTGAGGTTGTGCTTGCGCGCCCATTGCAGGGCAAGGCCGGTGGGCGCCGACAGGCTGACCAAGGTCTGGATGCCGGCACGCAGTACTTTCTGGATCAGCTCCAGGCTGCAGCGGCTGGTGACGATGGCCAGGCCACCCTGGGTGTCGATGCGTTGTCGCAGCAGCGCGCCGATCAGTTTGTCGAGGGCGTTGTGCCGGCCGATGTCTTCGCGGCCAAGCAGCAGTTCGCCTTGGCGGTCCATGAACAATGCTGCATGCACGGCACCGCAATGCTGGCCCAGTGGCTGGAAGGCGTCGATGCGCTCGCGCAGGCCGACCAGCCACTGGGCCGGGGGCAGGGGTGCACCCGGCAACACGGCCAGATCCGGCAGTGCCTGCTCCAGGGCCTCGACCCCACACAGGCCGCAACCACTGGTGCCGGCCAGTTGGCGGCGCTGGTTTTTCAGGTTCCAGAACGCCCGGCTGGAGATTTCCAGGTCGGCGTACAGTGCCGAGCCGCTGCCGGAGAGCTTGAGGTCGTAGATTTCTGCGGTGCCTTCGACAATGCCGCTGCCGACGCTGAAACCGACGGCGAAGTCTTCCAGATCGGTAGGACTGACCAGCATCACCGCCTGGTTGAGGCCGTTATAGACAATGGCCAGGGCCACTTCCTCGGCCAGCGGGGTGCTGTCGCGTTTGGCGTCGCTGAGCTGGACGTAGTCGTAGGTGTTGCTGGCGGCGGGCATGGACAAGGGCGATGAGGCCGCGCAGACCGGAGGTTTGCTGTTCATCGGGGCGCTGAATACCGGCGGCTTTCTGATAGCACAAGCCTAGGCGCGTGGGCCGGCGGCGTCTAATCGCTAGGGTCTATGCCTTGATAGACCGCGTCGATTGGTCGCGCAGGGCGGAAGTGGTAAAGCTGACCTAGACTCCTGTGTCCAAGGTTTCGTCAACAAGGAGAGCGCAATGAGCCTGTTCAGTTTCGTGAAGGAAGCCGGCGAGAAGTTGATCGACCTGCTGACCCCTGGCAACGCCAATGCCGACGAGCAGCTTAAGAAACATGTGGAAGCTGTTGGCCTGGGCAACCCCAACATCACCGCCACTGTAGAAGGAGACAAGATCATCCTCAAGGGTGAAGTGGCCAGCCAGGAAGAGAAGGAGAAGATTATCCTGACGGCGGGCAACATCAGCGGCGTGGCCAGTGTCGAGGACCAGATCACCGTGACCGGGCCGGTAGTCCAGGCGGCAAGGTTCGTCACAGTGAAGTCGGGCGACACACTTTCAGCCATTGCCATGGTCGTGTATGGCAATGCCAATCAGTACAACAAGATTTTCGAGGCCAACAAGCCGATGCTCAAGCACCCGGACAAGATCTATCCGGGGCAGGTGCTGCGTATTCCTGACTGATCGCTGAAGTCTGTACCGGCCTCTTCGCGGGCGCGCCCGCTCCCACAGGTACAGCGCCAGCACTG
>NZ_JBAMDI010000079.1:0-53137 GCF_036961695.1 Pseudomonas sp. CGJS7
AGGCCGGCGCCGTCCTTTTTCAGGGGCGGCATTGCGCTGCGAAAAGGCCCGTATAGCTGACAGTGATATGTCGGAGTTACGGGCCTTTTCATGACACAAGACTGCCTCTGAATCCCACTCACCCCAGATCAAGCAGGTCTTGCAGGCTGGCCAGAATGGCATTGGCGTCATAAGGCTTGCGCGTGACGGGCACATGCTGCAAGTGCTCGGGAATGCTGATGCCGTCGCCATAGCCGGTGGCAAAGAGGAACGGAACATGCCGGCGAACCAGCTCATCCGCTACGGAAATGGAGGTTCCGGTGCCCAGGTTGACATCCAGTATTGCCGCGTCCGGCTTGTGGCTGCCAAGCAGTTGCATGGCTTCGTCCTCGGAGCTGGCGGTGATCACGTCCTTGATTTGCGCATCGTTGAGAATTTGCTCCAGGCCTACTGCAATCACCAGTTGATCCTCGAGTATCAGCACACACAAGCCCGAGCGCGCTGCAAACGCACCGTTTGCACGGGCCAGAGGCGTGGCCGGGAGAGCGGTTTCTGCCGCTTCGGCTACGGAAAGGTGCTTGGCCGGGATTTTGAAAAAGCCTTGCAGGCCTTCGGGGTGATATTCCACTGCGCTGGTGCCACCCAGGTCGAACGGGATGCTGCGGTCGATCAGTACCGTGCCGAAGCCGCTGCGGCTGGGCGGGCGTACCGTTGGCCCACCACTTTCCCGCCAACTGATTGCACAGCCGTTGGTGGCGTCGATTGCCCAGCTTACCGAAAGCCTGCCGCCGGCCCGCGATAACGCACCGTACTTGGCCGCGTTCGTGGCCAGTTCGTGCAGCACCAGGGCCATGACCGAGTAAGCGCGCGCATCGAGGATAACGTTCGGGCCCTGCAACTCGATCACGCCGGCAGCCGTGCGATAGGGAGAAAGCTCGGCCTCCAGCAGCTTCGCCAGGCGCCCGCCACCGTCACCGCGCACCACCTGGTCATGGGCCAACGACAAGGCCTGAATACGCCCTTTGAGCGTTGCCACATAGTCCTGCAGGGTCTGGCTTTCCGGGGTCGGATGGGCAACCAGTGCACCAATCAGCGACAGGATGTTCTTGACCCTGTGGTTGAGCTCTTCGTTGAGCATGCGCTGGCGCACCTCAGCTTTGGCGCGTTCACTGGCGAGCAGCTCGCTGTTGTGCAGCACCACCTCGACGATAGCGGTACGGATGGCATCGCCAAACTGGCGGTCCTGCTCGGTCCAGGGTAGCGACTGCTGGTGAACGGTTTCTTTCCAGATGGCGAAGCTTTTGCGTGGCGTCAGGCGGTCGCCCAACGCGCCGCTGTCATAGGTCTTGTTCGGGTCCCCGGCCCAGTCGAGTGTCTCGACCACCTCCTTGCGGAAGAAGATCAAGTAATCCCTTGGGTGTTGCGACATCGGAATAATCAGCACACCAGACACATCATTAAAATACGCCTGGGCTGAAGGGAGCACCGTCGACAGGCGATTGGATGCCCAGATTCGGCCTTCGCTGACCATGTCTGCCAGACGCAGCAGATCAGGCACGGCCGTTTGGGGCGGCGCCAGCCCTGCGCACGACCAGCGGCCTAGCAGCGACATGCCGATGCCGTCGCAGGGAATCAGCGACATCAACCGGGGTAGCCGTGCGTGGAAGAACCCATCAATGTCCGCCGCCTGGTTGGCGTCGCGCAGCAGGCTGTCCAGGGCTTTGTGGATGCGCACGGCGGCTTCGAGTTTTTGCCGGCTACGCAGGGTCTCGATATGCAGGGAGAAGAACTCACCGAACATCTCGGCGGCCACACGTTGCCCCATGGCCAGCGTGCGCGGTGCGTAGTGATGGCAGGCAATCATTCCCCACAGCTCGCCATTGACGATGACGGAAATCGACATCGAGGCGCCCACGCCCATGTTGCACAGGTATTCGCAATGGATCGGCGAGACGCTGCGCAGGTGCGCGTAGGACAGGTCGAGCGGTTCGCCCGAGGGGTCGAGCACCGGGTTGATGGCGACCGTATTGAACTGGGCGTCGGAGATTACCCGGATCGGGTTGCGCAGGTAGAGCGCGCGGGCCTGCTGGGGGATATCGGAGGCGGGGAAGTATTGGCCCATGAAGCTTTCGAGGTCGCTACGCCTGGACTCGGCAACCACCTTGCCGGCACCGTCGGCTCCCAGCTGGTAGATCATCACCCGGTCGTAACCGAGCACCGCCCGGACAAAGCGGGCGGCGTCGCGGAACAGCTTGCTGGTCTGGTCGATTTCGCGCAGTTGGGCAATCAGCGTGCGCGCCAGTTCGATCGGTTCGGCGATGCTCGCCCCGGCGGGCTCGAATTCGAGGATTGCCGTGCCTTTGTACAAGTGGGCGGCGATGTCGACGGCCGCGCCGTTGGGCAGCGTCACGCCGAAACTGAGCGCGGGGCGCGAGGCATCCCGGGTACGGGCAAGTGCGTTGCGAAGCGTATGCGTGACCTCGTCACCCAGCACCGCGTGCAGTTTCTGACCATTGATATCGCTTGCTACACCCAGCATCTGTGGGGCGTTGACCGAATGGCGCAGCACCACGGTCGCCGAGGCATCACAGGCCAGCAGGCAGCCATGGGGCTGGATGCTCCCGGGAATCTGGATGGGCTCCCGGTCGCAGTTGGTCAGGTTAACGTGGGGGTTGTGGGTCATTGGCCCGTGCCTGTGGGTAAGGGGAGGCGGGCAGCAGGTCCGCCATCGTCCGTCAGCCTAGCAGGCATTGAACGCCTTGGGGATGGCGGGTCGGGCAATACCGGTCCATTCCCAAGACAATGCTTTGATCACAGCGTGGAGTACGGATGTACTCCCGTCGAGAATCGCTTGAAGGCAGCTCTGATCAATGGTCTTATCCCGCGCTTGAGCCAACTGGTATTGCACGATGAACCGCCCGCTGTTTATTTCCTTCGATGGGCCCAAGGGGACCGGCAAGACCACGCTGCTGGAGGCCGTCACTCAAGCGTTACGGCTGGACGGGAACAAGGTGATCCGCCTTTGCGAAAGAAAGAATGATCCTCACCGGGGCGAGACCATGGCCCTGGTCAACCAGCTTTCCAGAAGCCCTTGCCAGGACCTTGAGTTCAAGGTTTGCGAGCGCTTCGCTGAAAGCCGCGCCTGGATTTCCCGACATGTACTGCCCAGGCAGCCCGCTGACAGCATCATCCTGATTGATCGCTGGTACCCCTCTGACGCTGCGTTTCGCCGCACAGTGCCGTTTGACAAGATCCTGCGCCTGAACCTCGAACGAAACGTGCAAGTGCCCGATTTGCATGTCGGCGTTGTCACAACGCCTGAAACCTCATGGGCGAGGGCCGCGGCGCGCACGCGTGGGCTGGGCAGTACGGTGATCCATAACCTGGAAGAACAGGTTGCCTGTACCGAGGCGTTCGAGCGTGCGGTTGCAGAGCAAGGCTGGGTGCTGTGCCGTAATGAAGGGACCGTCGACGAGGCAACGCGGCAGGTCGTAGGCGAGATTCAGGGCGTGCTTCGACACCTGTGAGGCTTGGGTGAGTACGGCCTGTCTACTGCCTCTGCAGGTATCAGGCGCCCTGGCGGTCGATATCACGGCGCAGGACTACCGACGTGGTAATGTCATCCACTGATTCGTGACGTGCCACGTTGTCACGTACCTGGTTGAGGTCGTCGATCGTTCGGGTCTCCACTTCAACCACCAGGTCGAGCTGACCGCTCACCGACGAAACCCGCCGTACGCGCGCGTCCGTTGCCAACTGGTCGAGCAGCCCCATGGCAGGCGTGCGCTGCAACGTCACCAGCAAGATCGCGCGTATCACGTTGGCGTCTATTTCGCCGATGTCAGCGCGATAACCGCGAATGACCCCGCTGCGTTCAAGGTTGGCGACACGCTCGGTGGTGGCACTTCGGGAAAGGCCTATGCGGCCGGCTAACGCCTTGAGCGCAATACGCGCGTCCTTCGAAAGTACCTCAAGAATCTCACGATCTTTAGCGTCCAGGTCACGCATTGCAGCCCCTTGATAAGCTTGCCGTCATTATGCCGGTCGGAACCGGCATAATGCCTGTTGCGCCCGACCGTATGCAGGGTGTCCGTTTCGGCGGCGCATGACAAGCTATTGAAAAACAATCAGCGCGCCCGGAACCTGATGATATGACAGACCTTTCCCACCCAGCACCTCGGTTTTCGGCAAGCGATGCAGAGGGCCTTGCAAAAGATTTCTTCGATGTCACCGGCACTGCAACGCCCCTGGATGGGGAGCGTGATCGCAATTACCGGCTGGAGACTGGCGTAGATGCAGGCTGGATACTGAAAATCGTCAATGCCAGCGAGCCCAGGGTAGAAAGCGAGTTTCAAACCGCGCTACTCGATCACCTGGCCGTGCATGGCGCGCATTTGGGCGTGCCACACCTGCGGGCCAGCGTGACTGGCGACTACCTGCCGTCTGTGGCCAGCAGCACCGGTGAAAAGCACGCTGTGCGCCTGGTCAGCTGGCTGGCCGGCACGCCACTTGCCAAGGCCAGACGCTCCCTGGCGTTGATGAGAAACTTCGGCCAGGCACTCGGTGAACTTGACCGTGCCCTGCAGGGCTTCATGCACCCGGGCGCAGTCCGCGACCTGGACTGGGACTTACGCCATGCTGCGCGCTCCCGTTCGCGGCTGCACTGCATCAAGGACCCTGATCGCCGGGCCGTTGCCGAGCGCTTCATCGCCCGGTTCGAACAGACTGTACAGCCAAAGCTGGCTTCCCTTCGGGCCCAGGTGATCCACAACGATGCCAACGACTGGAACATCCTGGTCGATGCCGAAACGCCCCGTAGCGTGACTGGCTTCATCGATTTTGGCGATGCCGTGCACACCGTTCTGATTGCCGAGGTCGCAATCGCCAGCGCCTACGCCATTCTCGACATGGACGACCCGATCGGCGCTGCTGCTGCGCTGGTGGCCGGCTTCCATGAGAAGTACCCGTTGCAAGCGCAAGAGCTTGATGTGTTGTTCAACCTGATTGCCATGCGCTTGGTCATCAGCGTCACGTTCTCCGCTTCCCGGCAGGACCAGACCGACGACAACCCTTACCTGGCGATCAGTGAAGCGCCTGCCTGGCGTCTACTGGAACAACTCGATTCGATAAACCCACGGTTGGCCACCGGCATTTTGCGCAAGGCCTGTGGTTTCGATGCCATCGAAGGTGCGGGGGAAGTCCGCCGCTGGATTGCCGACAACCACAAGTCGTTTGCCGACCTGGTGCGCCCGTCAGCTGCCATTCTGGACAAGGTCATCGCGCCGTTTGGCGATGCCAGCCATGAGATGACCATTGCCTCGGCCCAGCAGCGCCCTGCAGATGCGACGCGGTGGTGGAATGAATTCTCTGCCGCGCACAAGGCCCCGCTGGGCATCGGGCCATGGGGCGAGGTACGTGCCGTCTATACCGACAGCGCCTTTGAGTCTCGCTTCATCAAGGGGCAGCACCGGACCCTGCATGTGGGAGTAGATTTGCTGATGCCAGCAGGTACGCCGCTGTACGCACCGATTGCCGGCACCGTCAGAAGCGTCGAGGTCGAGCCAGACCCGCTGGGTTATGGCGGCCTGGTGATGCTCGAGCATACCCCGCCCGGTTGCCCGCCATTTCTGACGCTGTGGGGGCACATGGCCCACGAGGCGCTCAGCCGTTTGAAGGCCGGTGACAAGCTCGAAGCCGGCGACCTGGTCGGTTACATGGGCAGCGATCACGAGAACGGCGGCTGGATTCCCCACCTGCATCTGCAGTTGGTCACCGATACCCAGTTGCGCGCGTGCGAGGTCATGGGCGTGGGTGAGCCAGCGTACCGCGAAGCGTGGGCCGACCTGTTCCCCGATGCCTCGGCCCTGGCCGGTATCCCGCCAGAGACCTACAGCCAGCAGGGCATGACCAAGGCCCAGATCATTGCCAGGCGCAAGGAACTGCTGCTACCCAACCTGTCCATTTCGTACACCGACCCGATCAAGTTCGTGCGCGGGGATGGCGTATGGCTGATCGACAACTTCGGGCGGGCCTACCTGGACTGCTTCAACAACGTGTGCCACCTGGGCCATAGTCATCCCGACGTGGTCGAAGCCTTGACCCGCCAGGCTGCGCTGCTCAACACCAATACCCGCTACCTGCAC
Source organism: Pseudomonas sp. CGJS7 (assembly GCF_036961695.1). Taxonomy (NCBI): domain Bacteria; kingdom Pseudomonadati; phylum Pseudomonadota; class Gammaproteobacteria; order Pseudomonadales; family Pseudomonadaceae; genus Pseudomonas; species Pseudomonas sp. CGJS7. The sequence goes on from NZ_JBAMDI010000079.1 coordinate 6,123, forward strand.
GACAACATCGTCGAATACGCCGAACGCCTGACCGGCACTTTGCCCAAGGGCCTTTGCGTAGCATCCTTTGGCTGCTCGGGGAGTGAGGCCAACAGCCTGATGCTGCGTATGGCGCGCAACTACACAGGCAGTGATCAGGCGATCGTGCTGGACTGGGCCTACCACGGCACCACTCAGGAACTGATCGATCTGAGCCCTTACAAGTACAAGCGCAAGGCGGGCAAGGGCAGGGCGGCGCATGTCTACGAGGCCGTGGTCCCGGACAGCTACTACGCCCCCGAGCACTGGCCCGTGGAAGCGCACGGCAAGCGCTTTGCCGAGTCGGTAGCAGAGCAGCTGGACGCCATGCGCAAGGCAGGCAAGGGCCCCGGTTTTTTCATTGCCGAATCGATCCCCAGCGTGGCGGGGCAGGTGTTTTTGCCCGAACACTACCTCAAGGAGGTGTACGCCATGGTGCGAGCCGAAGGTGGGCTGTGCCTGGCCGATGAGGTTCAGGTCGGGTTTGGCCGGGTCGGCAGCCACTGGTGGGCATTCGAGACCCAGGGTGTGGTCCCGGATGCCGTCAGCATGGGCAAACCCATTGGTAACGGCCACCCGATGTCGGCGGTAGTGACCACGCGCGAGGTTGCCGATGCTTTCAACAACGGCATGGAGTATTTCAATACCTTCGCCGGTAACCCGGTGTCATGCGCGGTAGGCCTGGCGGTACTCGATGCAATCGAGCGTGACCAGTTGAAAGAAAACGCCTTGAGTGTCGGCCATTACCTGCTCGAGGGTTTGCGCAAGCTTCAGCAGCAATTCGACGTGATTGGCGATGTGCGCGGGTTGGGCCTGTTCCTCGGCATCGTGCTGGTCACTGACCGCAAGTCGAAGGCGCCAGCCACGGCCCTGGCCAGAAAAGTGGCTGATGGTGCCCGGGAGCGCGGCGTGTTGATCGGCACCGAAGGCCCGCATGACAACGTGCTGAAAATGCGGCCTTCGATGATTTTCAGCCGGGCCAATGCGGACTTCCTTCTCGAGGTGCTGAAAGACAGCTTCACCGCGGCGCTTAAATAGCGTTTCAGCGCGGGCAGGGCGTGCGCATGTGCACGCCCTGCGGCGCACCTATCTGGCGAGCCGGCCAGCATCAAGCGCCTCTGATGCTCAGGCCTTCGCGAGCCTGGCCATGCAGGCCGGCGGCCTCTGGCAATGCCGTGACCTTGATCGCGCGCACCGGTACGGCGAACTTGGCGCCGATTTGCGAGAACCGCTCCAGCAGCCTGAAGTTGATCGCCTGCTGAATGTCCATGTAAAGGTTGTAGCCTGGGTCCTGGACGATGTAGACACACTCGAACTCCAGCGCCTCTTTGCCGAAGCCACGCAGGTGAGCGCGGTCGAAACGCGCCTGCTCCTGGGCCTTGATGGCGTCTTCGACGATGCCTGGCGCTTTCTTCACGGCCTCGGTGGGCGTGTCGTAGGAAAGCCCGAACTCGAACACGATGCGACGCTCTTGCAGGCGCTTGTAATTCTGGATGGTGCTGCTGATCATGCTGGCGTTGGCCATGACGATCTGTTCGCCGCCGAGGCTGCGGATGCGTGTGGTTTTGAGGCCGACGTGCTCAACGGTGCCCGCCAGGGGCCCGATGACGATGAAGTCACCGATCTCGAACGGCTTGTCCACGGCGATCGACAACGAAGCGAACAGGTCGCCAAGGATATTCTGCACAGCCAGCGCCACTGCGATGCCGCCCACGCCCAGGCTGGCGACGAAGGCGGTGATGTTCACCCCCAGGTTCGACAGCATCGCCAGCACTACGACTGACCACAACAGGACCCGCGCGCCCCAGGCCGAAAGGGTTGCCAGTGCGCTGCCCTGGTTCAGGCCGTCGGTACGGTGGCGGGCGAAGTAGCGGCTCAGGCCCAGGCCGATGGCGCGGTTGGCCCACAGGCCAATCTGCAAGGCAGCGACCACGAACCACAGGCTGCTGACCCTGCTCAGCCAGCGCTCGGGCAGGTCGAGCATGCTCAGGCCCACCAGCAAAGAGGCCAGCAACAACAGAAAGTTGCTGGTGCCGGAAAGCACCTCGGCCATTATCTGGCTCAGTGGGCCTTCGTGTTCGGACCAGCGCCGTACCCGGCGCATCAGGAAACTGATGGCGGCACGGGCGACCAGGAAGACCAAGGTGGCGACTGTCAGCGCCACCAGCAGATTGAGAATGGAGATGCCGAATACGGTGGTTTCGGTGAAAAACGCGATGATGCGGTCGTTCATGAGTACCTCGCCTCTGGGTTGATTTGCCAAGGTGCTTTCTTGGGACGTCAAAGAGGCGCAACAGGTCGATCGGATTTCACCACGCTGGGCAGACTGAGTCAGTCCCGGTAGATTTTCTTCAATAACCGCAACAGTTCAGTCCTTTCGTCATCCGAGAGGTTGGATGTCGCCTGGTGATCGCTGTCGGCGGCGATGTGCTTCAACTCCTTCAACAGGGCTTCGCCCGATTTGCTCAGGAAAATCCCATACGAGCGCTTGTCCGGTTTGCACCGCACGCGCACGGCCAGCGCGCGCTCTTCCAGTTTGTTCAGCATTGGCACGACTTGCGGGGGTTCGATTGCCAACGCACGCGCCAGGTCGGCCTGCATCAGCCCGGGGTTCTGGTCGATGATCGCCAGGGCGGAAAATTGTGCCGGGCGCAGGTCATGGGCCGAGAGCCGGGCAATAAGGTTCTGGAACAGCTTCAATTGCGCGCGTCGCAAGGCGTAGCCGATCAAGTCTTCAAGCACCCCTTCTCCCACAGGAGCAGCCACGCAAGCGTCGTCGGTACTACGGGCAGACCTAGCCATCAGGGTTCATGCTCCTCGATCATGGGTAATAAAGTTACCTATTTTGCCTGTCCTTATGCGATTCGGCTAGAGAGGCTTTGGAAAAAGGCAGCGCGCCTACGCATGGGTTAAAGATAAATTTGTTAATGGTTAATTGACATAACTATTTTGACCCGTTAGCGTGGCCCCATCACCTCGAACAACAAGAGTGCAGAACCATGAGCAAATATGAAGGCCGCTGGACCACTGTGAAGGTCGAACTGGAAGCGGGCATCGCCTGGGTGACCCTCAATCGCCCGGAAAAACGCAATGCCATGAGCCCCACCCTGAACCGGGAAATGGTCGACGTGCTGGAAACCCTCGAACAGGACGCTGACGCTGGCGTGCTGGTATTGACCGGTGCCGGCGAGTCCTGGACCGCCGGCATGGACCTGAAGGAGTACTTCCGCGAGGTGGACGCCGGCCCGGAAATCCTCCAGGAAAAGATTCGTCGCGAAGCCTCGCAATGGCAATGGAAGTTGCTGCGTCTGTATGCCAAACCGACCATCGCCATGGTCAACGGCTGGTGCTTCGGCGGCGGCTTCAGCCCACTGGTGGCATGCGACCTGGCGATCTGCGCCAACGAAGCGACCTTCGGCCTGTCGGAAATCAACTGGGGCATCCCGCCTGGCAACCTGGTCAGCAAGGCCATGGCCGATACCGTTGGCCATCGTCAGTCGCTGTACTACATCATGACCGGCAAGACCTTCGATGGTCGCAAGGCTGCCGAGATGGGCCTGGTGAACGACAGTGTGCCGCTGGCCGAGCTGCGTGAAACCACCCGTGAGTTGGCGCTGAACCTGCTGGAAAAGAACCCGGTGGTGCTGCGCGCCGCGAAGAATGGCTTCAAGCGTTGCCGCGAGCTGACCTGGGAACAGAACGAGGACTACCTCTACGCCAAGCTCGACCAGTCGCGCCTGCTGGACACTACTGGCGGCCGCGAGCAGGGCATGAAGCAGTTCCTCGACGACAAGAGCATCAAGCCAGGCCTGCAGGCCTACAAGCGCTGAGTCGCACCGCGGGCGGCGGTGTGCCGCGCCAAAGCCCGTGGGTATTTCTCTATAACGACAACAAGAGGAATGAGCATGTTGCAGGTGCCTTTGCTGATTGGCGGGCAGTCGCGCCCCGCCAGCGATGGACGAACCTTCGAGCGCTGTAACCCGGTGACTGGCGAGGTGGTGTCGCAGGCTGCCGCCGCCACACTGGCCGATGCCGATGCCGCCGTGGCTGCTGCCAGCGCGGCGTTTCCGGCCTGGGCCGCCCTGGCACCGGGCGAGCGGCGCAGCCGCTTGCTGGCAGGCGCTGATCTGTTGCAGGCGAGGGCCGCCGAGTTCATCGCCGCCGCCGGTGAAACCGGGGCCATGGCCAACTGGTATGGCTTCAACGTGAAGTTGGCCGCCAACATGCTGCGCGAGGCTGCAGCCATGACCACGCAGATCACCGGTGAAGTGATCCCCTCGGACGTTCCCGGCAGCTTCGCGATGGCCCTGCGCGCGCCCTGCGGCGTGGTGTTGGGCATCGCGCCGTGGAACGCCCCGGTGATACTGGCCACGCGTGCCATTGCCATGCCGCTGGCCTGCGGCAACACCGTGGTGCTCAAGGCCTCGGAGCTGAGCCCGGCGGTACATCGGCTGATCGGCCAGGTGCTGCACGATGCAGGCATCGGCGACGGCGTGGTCAATGTCATCAGCAATGCGCCGCAGGATGCCCCGGCCATCGTCGAGCGGCTGATCGCCAACCCTGCGGTACGCCGGGTCAACTTCACCGGTTCGACGCACGTCGGGCGCATCGTCGGCGAGCTGGCGGCCCGCCACCTCAAGCCGGCCCTGCTCGAACTGGGCGGCAAGGCGCCTTTGCTGGTGCTCGACGATGCCGACCTGGACGCCACGGTCGAAGCGGCGGCCTTCGGTGCCTACTTCAATCAGGGGCAGATCTGCATGTCCACCGAGCGCCTTGTGGTGGACAGCCGTATTGCCGACGCCTTCGTCGACAAGCTGGCGGCGAAGATCGCCGGGCTGCGTGCAGGTGATCCGCAAGCCAGCACCTCGGTGCTCGGCTCGCTGGTCAGCGCAGCGGCCGGCGAGCGCATCAAGGCACTGATCGACGATGCCGTGGCCAAGGGCGCGCGCCTGGTCAGCGGCGGCCAGCTCGAAGGCAGCATCCTGCAACCGACCTTGCTCGACAACGTCGATGCCAGCATGCGCCTGTACCGCGAGGAGTCCTTCGGCCCGGTGGCGGTGGTACTGCGCGCCGAAGGCGACGAAGCCTTGCTGCAGCTGGCCAACGACTCGGAGTTCGGTCTGTCATCGGCCATTTTCAGCCGCGACACCAGCCGCGCCCTGGCCTTGGCTCAACGGGTGGAGTCGGGTATCTGCCATATCAACGGGCCGACCGTTCACGATGAAGCGCAGATGCCGTTTGGCGGGGTCAAGTCCAGCGGCTATGGCAGCTTCGGCAGCCGCACGGCCATCGATCAGTTCACCCAGTTGCGCTGGGTCACCCTCCAGCACGGCCCGCGTCACTATCCCATCTAGCCGCGGCAGGCCCAGGCCACTGGCAAGATGACCGCCGCCCCGTCATATCGGGCGGCGGCAGGATGTACAACAAGAACAAGGAGCAACCTGCGTGAATAACGAAGCCCGCTCAGGGTCGACCGACCCTGGCCAACGTCCGCGCTACCGCCAGGTGGCCATCGGGCATCCCCAGGTGCAGGTCAGCCACGTCGACGACGTGCTGCGCATGCAACCTGTCGAGCCACTGGCACCGCTGCCGGCGCGCCTGCTCGAGCGCCTGGTGCATTGGGCCCAGGTGCGCCCGGACACCACTTTCGTCGCGGCACGCCAGGCAGACGGTGCCTGGCGTTCGATCAGCTACGTGCAGATGCTCGCCGATGTGCGCACCATCGCCGCCAACTTGCTAGGACTGGGCCTCAGTGCCGAGCGCCCGCTGGCGCTGCTTTCCGGCAACGACATCGAACACCTGCAAATCGCCCTCGGCGCCATGTATGCCGGTATTGCCTATTGCCCGGTGTCGCCGGCCTACGCGCTGTTGTCGCAAGACTTCGCCAAGTTGCGCCATGTCTGCGAGGTGCTCACCCCCGGAGTGATCTTTGTCAGCGACAGCCAGCCGTTCCAGCGCGCCTTCGAGGCGGTGCTGAACGATTCGGTCGGCGTGATCAGCGTGCGTGGCCAGGTCGCAGGTCGCCCCCATATAAGCTTCGACAGCCTGTTGCAACCGGGTGACCTGGCGGCGGCCGATGCGGCTTTCGCCGCCACCGGGCCGGACACCATCGCCAAATTCCTCTTCACCTCGGGCTCGACCAAGCTGCCCAAGGCGGTGATCACCACCCAGCGCATGCTGTGCGCCAATCAGCAGATGCTTCTGCAGACTTTTCCGACGTTCGCCGAGGAGCCGCCGGTGCTGGTGGACTGGCTGCCGTGGAACCACACGTTCGGCGGTAGCCACAACCTCGGCATCGTGCTTTACAACGGGGGCAGTTTCTACCTCGACGCCGGCAAGCCGACCCCGCAAGGCTTCGCCGAGACCTTGCGCAATCTGCGCGAGATTTCCCCCACGGCCTACCTCACCGTACCCAAGGGCTGGGAGGAACTGGTCAAGGCACTGGAGCAGGACCCCGCGCTGCGCGAGGTGTTCTTTGCCCGCATCAAGCTGTTCTTCTTTGCCGCCGCAGGCCTGTCGCAAAGCGTCTGGGACCGGCTGGACCGCATAGCCGAGCAACACTGCGGCGAACGCATCCGCATGATGGCCGGCCTTGGCATGACCGAAGCCTCGCCATCGTGCACCTTCACCACCGGGCCTTTGTCGATGGCCGGCTATGTCGGGCTGCCGGCACCTGGCTGCGAAGTGAAGCTGGTGCCGGTGGGCGACAAGCTCGAGGCGCGCTTCCGTGGCCCGCATATCATGCAGGGCTACTGGCGCTCGCCGCAGCAGACCGCCGAGGCGTTCGACGAGGAGGGTTTCTACTGTTCGGGCGACGCGTTGAAGCTGGCCGATGCCAGGCAGCCCGAGCTTGGCCTGATGTTCGATGGCCGTATCGCTGAGGACTTCAAACTTTCGTCCGGGGTATTCGTCAGTGTCGGGCCGCTGCGCAACCGCGCAGTGCTGGAGGGCTCGCCTTACGTACAGGACATCGTGGTCACCGCGCCGGACCGTCAATGCCTGGGCCTGCTGGTTTTCCCGCGTCTGCCCGAGTGTCGTCGCCTGGCCGGGCTGGCAGAGGATGCCAGCGATGTGCAGGTGCTGGCCAACGACACCGTGCGCAGTTGGTTCGCTGACTGGCTGGAACGCTTGAACCGCGATGCCCAGGGCAACGCCAGCCGTATCGAATGGCTGTCGCTGCTGGCCGAGCCGCCGTCGATCGACGCCGGTGAAATCACCGACAAGGGCTCGATCAATCAGCGCGCCGTGCTGCAGCGGCGCGCCGCTCAGGTCGAGGCGCTGTACCGTGGCGAAGACCCCGACGCATTGCACGCCAAGGTGCGGCCTTGAGTGCGGCCGGGCTGTGCACCGTCTTCGAGGACACGGCCATCGTCCAGATGATGCGCACACCCTGGGTCGACCTGGGTGGCGCATTGGCCGCGATCTCGCCCATCGACCTGGGCATTCAGGCCGGGCGCGCGGTGCTGGCACGTGCAGCTGCCGCCCCTCAGGCGGTAGACAGCGTGCTCGCCGGCAGCATGGCCCAGGCCAGCTTCGACGCCTACATGCTGCCACGCCATGTCGGCCTCTACTGTGGCGTGCCGCAGTCGGTACCGGCACTGGCGGTGCAGCGCATCTGTGGCACGGGCCTTGAACTGTTGCGTCAGGCCGGTGAACAGCTGCGCAGTGGCGCCCGCCAGGTGCTTTGCGTGGGCGCGGAGTCGATGTCGCGCAATCCGATCGCGGCCTATGAACACCGGGGCGGTTTTCGCCTGGGGGCGCCGGTCGGGTTCAAGGACTTTCTCTGGGAAGCCCTGTACGACCCGGCTGCCGGCGTGGACATGATCGGTACTGCGGAAAACCTGGCCCGTGCCTATGGCCTCGCTCGTGAAACGGTGGACGCGTGGGCCCTGCGCAGCCATCAGCGGGCCCTGCAAGCCCAGGCGCAGGGCTGGTTCGACGAGGAAATCGTGAGCGTCACCGCGCAGGCACTGGAGGCAGAAGGCTGCCAGCCACGCGGCATTGCATTGCCGCGTGGCGTGAGTGAGGTCAGCCAGGACAGCCACCCACGGCCTACCGACACGGCCGCACTGGCCCGACTGCGCCCGGTGCACGCCGGTGGCGTGCAGACGGCTGGCAACAGTTGCGCGGTGGTCGATGGCGCGGCGGCAGCCTTGGTCACGCGCTACTCCGATTGCACTCATCCGCCTTTGGCGCGCTTGCTGATGGCCACGGCCGTTGGCGTGCCGCCCGGCCTCATGGGCATCGGGCCGGCGCCGGCCATCACCTTGCTGCTCGAGCGCAGCGGCCTGCGCCTGGAGCAGATCGACCGCCTGGAAATCAACGAGGCCCAGGCCGCCCAAGTGCTGGCGGTGGCCCAGGCACTCGAACTCGATGTGGACAAGCTCAATGTCCATGGCGGCGCTATCGCCCTCGGTCACCCACTGGCCGCTACAGGCCTGCGCCTGGTCCACACCTTGGCCCGTCAATTGCGCGACGGCAACTTGCGCTATGGCATCGCAGCGGCATGCATCGGCGGTGGCCAAGGCATGGCGCTGCTGATCGAAAACCCTCATTTCGTTGCCTGACCCGGAGGTATCCGATGACCTGGAAGGCGCCCCTGCGCGACATGCAGTTCGTCTTGCAACACTGGCTGCGGGCCGATCAGGCCTGGGCGCAATTACCGGCATATGCCGACGTCGACCTCGACCTGGCGGCCCAGGTACTGGAAGAGGCGGCCCGTTTCTGCGAGCAGGTGCTGGCCCCTTTGAACAGTTCGGGCGATCGCCAGGGCTGCCAGATGGAGGGCGGGGAGGTACGCACCCCGGACGGATTCCCGGCGGCTTATCGCGCCTATGTCGACGGTGGCTGGCCGTCGCTGGCATGCGCCCCGGCGCTTGGCGGCCAAGGGCTGCCGTTAGTGCTGGAGGCGGCCTTGCAAGAGATGCTGTTCGGCAGCAACCACGGCTGGGCCATGTACACCGGCATCGCCCACGGTGCCTACCTGTGCCTGAAAGCCCATGCATCCGCCGAGCTGCAGGCGCGCTATCTGCCGGGCATCGTCAGTGGTGCCACCCTGCCTACCATGTGCCTGACCGAACCCCAGGCCGGCAGCGATCTAAGCCTGTTGCGCTGCCGCGCCGTGCCCCTGGGCGACGGTGGCTACGCGGTCAGTGGCAACAAGCTGTTCATCTCTGGCGGCGAACACGACCTGACCCGCGACATACTCCACCTGGTGTTGGCCCGGTTGCCGGATGCGCCGCCCGGCAACCGCGGGCTCTCGCTGTTGCTGGTGCCGAAATGGCTGGAGGATGGCCAGCGCAATACACTGTACTGCGACGGCCTGGAACACAAGCTGGGCATCCGTGGCAGCGCCACCTGCGCACTGCGCCTGGAGGGGGCCCGGGGCTGGTTGATAGGCCAGCCCCATGGCGGCCTGGCGGCGATGTTCGTGATGATGAATTCCGCGCGGCTGCATGTTGGCCTGCAAGGCCTGGGGCATGCCGAGGCCGCCTGGCAACAGGCCCGCGACTATGCCCTGGAGCGGCGCCAGATGAGTGCCCCGGGGCGGGCCAAGGGGGGCGCCCAGGGCGCCGACCCGATCCACCTGCACCCGGCCATGCGGCGGGTCTTGCTGGAGTTGCGGGTGCGTACCGAGGGGATGCGCGCGCTGGCCTACTGGACGGCCCAGTGGCTGGATATCGCCGACGCCGCCGTCGAGCCTGCACAACGGGCGAAGGCCGCGACATTGGCGGCGCTGCTGACCCCCATCGTCAAGGCGGCCTTCACCGAGCAGGGGTTCAGCCTGGCAAGCAAGGCCTTGCAGGTGTTGGGGGGCTATGGCTACACCCAGGAGTTTGCCATCGAGCAGACCTTGCGCGACAGCCGCATCGCGATGATCTACGAAGGCACCAACGAAATACAGGCCAACGACCTGATGCTGCGCAAGGTATTGGGCGATGGGGGGGAAGGGTTCGCCCTGCTGTTGAGTGAGTTGCGTACCGAGGCTGCTGCGGACGCTGGCGCCGCTGCCACCGCGTTGGGCAGCGCGTGCGACACGCTGGAGGCAGTGCTGGCCAAGGTGCTGTCGAGGACCGCGGGCGATCCCGAATTTCCGTACCGCGCCGCAGGCGACTTCCTGCAGTTGTTCGCAACGGTGCTGCAGGCCTTCGCCTGGGCCCGCAGCGCGCGCTGCATCCAGGCGTTGCCATTGGGGGCGGCGCAGCGCCGGGAAAAGCAGGAAAGCGTTGGGTTCTTCCTCGGCTACCTGCTGCCCGACCTCGAACGGCAGGTGGCGGCCATCGACGCGGCCGCCACGCCGTTGCCATTCATTGCCGAATCGTTCTGAAACCCACGTGCGAGGTCGTCATGAACACCGGCTGCGGCTGGCGTGCCGAGGGGCGGTAGCGCATGCAGCGGTCCGCCGAACACAGGTGCGAGCCGCCTTTGATTACCGCCACCGGCACGCCGGGGTCTGCCGGGTCGAAGCTGTCACTCAGGGCTGGGCCTGAGGGGTCGAGCTTGGCGTCGCGCTGTGCGTCATGGCCTGGCCGATAGCCCGTGCGAGTCAGCTCCCAGACATTGCCGCCGGCATCGAACAGGCCAAAGCCGTTGGCCGGGAAGCAGCCCACGGGCGATGTACCGGTAAAACCATCCTTCGCCGCATTGCGATAAGGGAACTGACCCTGCCAGGTATTGGCCATGAGCTTGCCCTTGGGCAGCTCGGTGGTACCCCAGCTGAAGTCGGCATCGGTCAGGCCGCCGCGCATGGCGTATTCCAGCTGCGCCTCGCTGGGCAGTTCGCGGCCTGCCCAGTGGGCATAGGCCTGGGCATCTTCCAGGGCGATCTGCACCACCGGATGATTGTCCAGCCCGGCCAGGCTGCTGCCCGGCCCTTGCGGGTGTCGCCAGTTGGCGCCGGGCACGAACTGCCAGCCGGGGCTGAGCACGTCCGCACCCTGGTGAAACACCATCGCACCCGGTACCCGCAGCGCGTCGGGCAGGGCAGGGTCGTCCTCGACACGGATACCGCGCTCGGCATGGGTGACATACCCGGTGGCCTTGACGAAGCGCGCGAACTGGGCGTTGGTGACCGGATGCACGTCAATCCAGAAGCCGGACACCTTGGCGGGGTGAGGCGGGCCTTCTTCGTCGTAAAAGCGGCTTGAACCAAAGCTGAACTCGCCGCCCGGCACGTGCACCATGCCGTCCCGCCAAGGGCCTTGGCGCTGCGCGGGCAGGCCGCTGTAGCCCGTGCACAGCAGCGCCGGCGCCGGGTCTTGCGGCCACACGGCATAGGCGGCGGCGAGCAGGCCGGCGGCGAGTGCTGCGCAGCCGGCTGCCCGGGCGATCATTGCGGCTTGACCAGGATCGGGCTGGCCGGACGGCCGTCGGCATCGATCGCGATGTTGCCGCGTTGGGCATAAGCCTTCCAGTCGCGCAGCATCAGCGCCACCTGCTCGGGGTGCCCTGCGCCGATGTCGTGGTGCTCGCCAGGGTCCTTGCTCAGGTCATACAAGTGCCAGCTCGGCTTGCTGTCGGTGGCATCCCACACCAGCTTCAGCGGGCCCTTGCGCAACGAGGCGCTGCCGTTGATTTCCCATCCCAGGGCTTCGTCATGGGCGTGGATCTGGCTGTCCTTGCCTTGCAGGTAGTTCAGCGCCGATGTGCCTTGCGGCGGCACGATATCGCGGTCGCGGTACTTGACGCCGGGCATCGGCGCACCGGCCAGTTGCAGCAGGGTCGGCATGATGTCGCGGACGCTGGCCAGCTCTTCGCTGCGGCCGGCCTTGATGGTGGCTGGGTAGTAGACGAAGGCCGGTACGCGGATGCCGCCCTGGTAGGTGGTCATCTTGTAGCGACGGCTGGGCAGGGCGCTGACTTGGGCCCAGGCCGAGCCGATCATCAGGAACGAATCGCGGCGGCCGTAGTTGTCCAGGCGGTTATCGAAGTTTGCCTTGATCCACTCGGGGTCGACACGGGTGGCGTTCTCCGGACCGTTGTCGGACATGAACAGGATCATCGTGTTTTCCAGCTCGCCGGTCTTGCGCAGGTGTTCCACCAGGCGCCCCACCTCGGCGTCCAGCGCCGTGACCATGGCGGCGTATACCTCCATGGTGCGCGCGGACTGGCGTTTTTGTTCATCGCTCAGCGATGCCCAGCTCGGCACGCCTTCCAGTTGTGCTTGCAGGGGGAAGTCGGTGGGCACCAGGCCGGCTTCGCGCTGGCGCTTCAGGCGCTCGTGGGCGATGACTTCGTAGCCTTGGTCGTAACGGCCTTGGTACTGCGCCAGGTACGCATCCGGCGCCTGCAGCGGCCAGTGCGGCGCGGTGTAGGCGGCAAAGGCGAAGAACGGTTTGTTGCTGGCCTTGCCTTGGTCGATCGCGTCGATCAGGCGGTCGGTGTACCAGGTGGTGGAATAGAAGTCGTCGGGCAGCGCGATCGGCTCGCCATTGTGGCGATAGGTGGCGCTGTAGTTCGACTGCAGGTCCATGTTGGCCTGCTTGAAGTGCGCCGCGCCGCCTTCGAGCAGCACGTAGGCCTGGTCGAAGCCGCGGTTGTGTGGCTGTTGGGTCGGTTGCATGCCCAGGTGCCATTTGCCGGCGATGTAGGTGCGGTAGCCGGCGTCGTGCAGCAGTTCGGCGAGGGTCGCGACATTGGCACCGAGCACGCCTTCGTAGCCGGCGCGTACCTCTGCGCCGGCCGGCAGGCGCTTGCGCGTCTCCGACATCATGCCCAGCCCGACCAGGTGTGGATCGTTGCCGGACATCAGCATCGCCCGCGTCGGCGAGCAACTGGGCGCGGCGTGGAAATCGAGCATCAGGCGGCCGTCGGCCAACAGTTTGTCCAGGTTGGGCGTCTGGATTTCGCTGCCCAGGGCCGACAGGTCGGAGAAACCGAGGTCATCAGCGACCACCAGCAGAATGTTTGGTTGTTTAACGGTTGGTGCGGCCATGGCGTGGCTGGCACCGAGCATGAGCACGCCGAGGGCGGCAAGGGGGCGGAGGCAATTCATGGGGGGACTCTTGTTTTTGTAATGGACTCGAATTTTGCGCATGGCCTCTGAATAGACAGCACGCCACTGGATTCTAGCGACGGATGAATGAATGCCGCAGCCGCTCGCTGCAGAAGTGTGCGATTAGCGAACGCTTGATGCTGATCATTCCTTGTACACGGCAAAACGCTATTGACGGCGCATATGGTTAACAAAAATAATCGTTAACAGAGTTATCCAGTTTGTAAGAACAATTATAAAAACAAGTGAAGGGAAATTCTGATGATCAAGCCGTTGAACGGGGTATGCCTGCCCCTCATGGTGCTTTCGCTGTGCCAGTCCGCCTACGCGGCCAGCCCGCTTGAAGAGAGCCGGCCGGGGAGGCCAGGGGCCCCTCGCTGGATCGAGGACTACCGCTTTCTCGACGACCCCGCCAAGGCCACTGCCCCCTTCGATGGCCTGCGCTACCATCGGCTGTCAGAGTCGGCCTGGCTGCAACTCGGGGCTGAGGCCCGCTACCGGGCCGATGCTTCGGACAAACCCTTCTTTGGCCTGCGCGGGCTGAACGACGATTCCTATCTGCAGCAACGGCTGCAGGCCCATGCCGACCTGCACCTGTTCGACGATGCCGTGCGTACCTTCGTCCAGGTCGAGAATACCCGTGCCTTTGGCAAGGACTTGTACTCGCCCAATGATGAAAGCCGCAATGAAGTGCGACAGGCCTTCGTCGATTTCAACCACGATTTCGCCGCCGGGCGCTATACCACACGCATAGGTCGCCAGGAGATGGGCTTCGGCGACCAGGTGTTGGTCACCTACCGCGACGCGCCGAACATCCGCCTGAGCTTCGACGGCGTGCGCGCCAGCCTCAACCTCAAGGACGGACGCAAGCTGGATGCATTCGCTGTGCGCCCGCTGAAAACCGGTGAAGACAGTTGGGACGACGGCAGCAACAACAACATCAAATTCTACGGCCTTTACGGCACCTTGCCGCTGTCGGCGTCGTGGAACATGGACCTGCTAGCCTTTGGCCTGGAAACCGACGACCGCAGCCTGGCCGGCGAGTCGGGTGACGAGCAGCGCTACACCTTCGGCACGCGGCTGTTCGGCCGCGATCAGGCACTGGACTGGAGCTGGAACCTCGTCGGGCAGACCGGCCACCTGGGCAACGCGTCGATCCGCGCCTGGGCGCTGTCGAGCGACAGCGGCTTCACCTTCACCCACCCCTGGCAACCGCGCCTGGCCATGCGCATCGATGCCGCGAGCGGCGACAGTGACCTGGGCGACGGAAAAGTCGGCACCTTCGACCCGCTTTACCCACGCAATGGTGTCTATGGCGAAGCCAGCCTCACCACCCTGAGCAACATCATCGTGGTGGGGCCGACCTTCGGCTTCTCGCCCTGGCGCACGCTGCGCATCGAGCCCGGCATCTTCGAAGTGTGGAAACAGCGTGAGGAAGACGGCGTATACATGCCCGGCATGAGCATGTTGGCCAACACCCGCGGCACGGGTCGCCATGTCGGTACCATCTACCGTGCCAGCACGCGCTGGCTTGCCACTCCCAACCTGACCCTGGACCTTGACCTGAAGTACTACGACGTGGGCACGGCCATCAAGGAGGCTGGCGGCGAAGATTCGTCGTTTGTCTCAGTACGCGCCACGTTCCGCCTTTGACCACCCGACCGATAACAACAACAGAGGGCCACACATGCATCATTCATCCGCGTCATCGGGCAAGGCCGTGCCCACCATCGGCTTGTGTTTTCTCGTTGCCTTGCTGGAAGGGCTGGACCTGCAGGCCACCGGCATCGCCGCGCCGCACATGGCCAAGGCATTCAACCTGACCCCTGCCATGCTCGGTTGGGTATTCAGTGCCGGGTTGCTGGGGTTGCTGCCCGGCGCACTGATCGGCGGTTGGCTGGCAGACCGCTTTGGCCGCAAAGCGATCCTGATCGTGGCGGTGCTGCTGTTTGGCGGCTTCTCGTTAGGGACCGCCCATGCCCAGACCTACGATTCGCTGTTGATCGCGCGGCTGATGACAGGGCTCGGGCTGGGGGCGGCGTTGCCAATCCTGATCGCCCTGGCCAGCGAGGCGGCGCCTGAGCGTCTGCGGAGCACGGCGGTCAGCCTGACTTACTGTGGTGTGCCGCTGGGCGGGGCGGTTGCGTCGCTGATCGGCATGTCCGGCGTGGGCGACGGTTGGCGTACGGTGTTCTACGTCGGCGGCATCGCACCGATCGTGATCGCCTTCGTGCTGATGATCTGGCTGAAAGAGTCCCAGGCATTCCGTGCCCAAGGCGTTGCCAAGGCTGGCAGTGAGGGTGTGCTTGCCCAACTGTTCGGGCCGCAGCAGGCAAGCCGCACGCTGTTGCTGTGGGTGGCATGTTTCTTCACCCTGACAGTGTTGTACATGTTGCTCAACTGGCTGCCGTCGCTGTTGATCGGCCAAGGCTTCAGCCGGCCGCAGGCGGGCGCCGTGCAGATCCTGTTCAACCTGGGTGGGGCGGCTGGATCGTTCCTGACCGGTCGGATGATGGACCGCGGGTTTGCCGGGCGGGCGGTATTGATCGCCTACGCCGGCATGCTGGCGTCGTTGGCGGGGCTGGGGCTGTCGAGCAGTTTCGGGCTGATGTTGCTGGCCGGGTTCACTGCAGGGTATTGCGCCATTGGTGGCCAGTTGGTGCTGTACGCGCTGGCGCCGACGCTGTATTCGACCCAGGTGCGCGCAACGGGCTTGGGCGCTTCGGTGGCGGTGGGGCGCCTGGGTTCCATGGCCGGTCCTCTGGCGGCCGGGCAGATCCTTGCAGCAGGTGCAGGTGCGGGGGGGCTGCTGATGGCCGCGGCTCCAGGCCTGGTGCTCGCGGCGTTGGCGGCACGTGCGCTGCTCAAACACCGAACCCGCACGCAACGCCCGGAGCCGGGTGAGGCTGCGGCTCAGGACCCTGCATAGCGCTTCCTTGGGGGGCTAGTGCTGCTTGCGCAATGCCTCCTGCTCCGGTTCGGCGACTGTGACCCGGTTACGGCCCGATACCTTGGAAAGGTACATGGCGCTGTCTGCACTGCTGAGCAAGGCGCCGAGCTCAGAGGCAGGGGCTTTCGCGAACGCTAAACCTATGCTTGCGGTGACCGGGTGTTCATCATTCACACGCAGTTTGGCTATCAGGGCCCGCAGGCGCTCGGCAACTTCAATCGCCGTGTCTGGCGGCGTATTGGGCAGCAGGATGGCGAACTCCTCGCCGCCCAGCCTGCCGGCAATGTCGTTGTCACGTAGGCTGGCACTGATCGCTGCACCGATGCGCTTCAGCACCTGGTCACCAGCGGCATGCCCGAACGTGTCGTTGATCTGTTTGAAATGGTCGACGTCCAGCATCAACACGGCCATGAATGTACCCGCCTCCCTGCACCGGACGTGCTGCGCCGAAGCGTTGTCGAAAAAAGCACGTCGGTTGTTCAGGCCGGTCAGTTCGTCCGTGCACGAGGCCACCATGGCCAGCCGATGCGCGCGTTGCATTTCATGTTTCAGGCGCCAGGCCGTCGTCAATGCCGAGGACAGGCTTTGCGTCGCGCTGACCACAAACCAGGCGAACACCAGCACCGCCAAGGCTATCCCTTGTTGCAGCGTGGAAGGTTGCAACAGTAGCCAGCCCGTAGAAGGCAGCAAGACCAGGCCCATCGACACCAGGGTCATGTTGCGGTAGGAGGAGTAGCATGATACCGCGCTGACAGACATGCCGACGGCAAACAGCATGATCAGCGTCTGCCCCAGCGCGTCGTCGGCGGGCATTACGGCAAAGGCGCCCCAGCCCCAGATAGCCGCCGACAGCATCAGCGTGACCCAGTAACGCCACTCCCAGCGTTCGGCCGTGCGCTGGTTGGCGGGTGCTCGCAGATAGGCGAAGAACATGGCGGTACGCACGCTGGTCG
Organism: Pseudomonas sp. CGJS7; assembly: GCF_036961695.1. Classification (NCBI taxonomy): domain Bacteria; kingdom Pseudomonadati; phylum Pseudomonadota; class Gammaproteobacteria; order Pseudomonadales; family Pseudomonadaceae; genus Pseudomonas; species Pseudomonas sp. CGJS7. Next base: position 23,038 of record NZ_JBAMDI010000079.1, read on the forward strand.
ACAGGCCCAATAACGTCATCCAGACCATGACCCTTTGCTGGTCGAAACGCTCCCAGCCCAACCAGCACAGCATGACGGCGGCCAGGAAGCTGCCAAGCACCGCAGGCGCTGACTGGACGAACAGCTGTTCGAGCCGATCCGTCCGTACGTAATGCGCTATTTCATCATGAGGATCAAGGTCTGTCATGGCTGGCGCTTCGACTGGTGAACGGTAGCAGATTCTGGCACTTTGCTGGCACCCTGGAAAAGGCTCATGGCGTTCACGTGTGATGGCGTTCGCCACGTTCGGGTGCCAGCGTCAGCAAGCGTTGCGGCAGTGTAATGACAGTATTGGTCAGCGGGATCAGGCGGCCAGGGCCTTGCATTCCTTCAGGCAGGCAGCGCAGGAGTCTGCACACGCCTTGCATTCGGCATGCTCATTTTCGTGTTTGCGGCACTGCGTTTCACAACTGGCACAGACATCAGCGGCCACCTTGGCCATGGCCGGCGTGAAGCGGGAGCCTTGCAGGGCCAGCTTCATCAACGCACTGCAGGTAGCCAGCAGTTCGCTGACGGACTGGGCACAGGCCGCCATTTGCGTGTCACCTTGACCAAGCAGTACCAGACAGTGCGCCAGGCACGCCTCACCGGTCTTCTGGCAATCGCTGCTGCTGTCTATCAGCCCGGCAAACGGCCTGGCGCCGGAAGTGCCATGGTCATGTTGATGTGCGTGCTCATGAGTGGCGGCCAGTGCAGAACTGGTCATCGCCACGGCTACGGCACCTGCGACGGTTTTCAGCATTTCACGTCGTTGCATGGATCGTTTCCTTGATCGAAGTCGGCCTTGGCTGCGCACGGCTGTCCGCGCAGATCAGTATCGCGAACATAGACTGTTTTCCGAGAATCCGAAAGCCAGGTGGTGTCAGTGTGCAACTGTTGGCAGGCCTTGCGGCGATGGCCTCTTCTGCGGGCGTGCAGGCAACACCGCCGACTGCAACTGCCGGCCTACGGGGTGCGCAAAGCACAGGTCGTGCGTCACGGGGCGTTCCTCCACGATGCGCCCGCCGTGCAGCAGCGCAACCCGCTGGCAGAAGTACTGCACCAGGCTCAGGTCATGGCTGATCAGCACGAAAGCGGTGCCGCTGCGCTGGCGTAGCGCTTCCAGCTGCTGCAGGATCTGCAGCTGCAACAGCCGGTCCAGGTTCGACAACGCTTCGTCGAGCACTACCAGCTGTGGCGAGGCGGCCAGCGCCCGGGCAATGTTGGCACGCTGCAACTGGCCGCCACTCAACTGCTGCGGCAGGCGTTGGGCATGCTCGGCGCGCAGGCCCATTTCCTCCAGCAGTGCAAGGGTGCGCGCCTGCCGGGCGGCTTCATCCATGTCGGTCAGATGGCGCAGCGGCTCGGCGATGCTCCAGCCGATGCTGCGCTGCGGGTTGAAGGCGCCAGGGGCGTCCTGGAACACCAGTTGCACCGTGCGCTGAAAGGCGCGCGCCTGCTCACCTTTGAGCTGGCTGACATCCTGCCCGGCAAAGCTCACCTGGCCCTGGTCCGGTTTTTCCAGCCCGAGCAGCAGCCGTGCGAGCGTGCTTTTGCCGCTGCCGCTGCTGCCGAGCAGTCCGATGGATTCGCCAGCGTGCAGTTGCAGGTCGATACCGTCGAGTACCTGCAGCCAACCGCGCTTGCGCAGCAGCCCCCCTGTACGATAACGGTGGCCAACGTGGTGGACGTGCAGCAGGCTCATGGTTGGCTCCGGCAAAGGACTTGGTGGGCGTGGAGGAGGGTGCGGGCAGTGGCACTGGCGGGGCGCTGGAACAGCTCATGGGCCGGTTGGCATTCAACAATGCGGCCGGCTTCCATCACCGCGACCTGGTCTGCACAGCGCGCTACCACACCCATGTCGTGGGTCACCAGCAATACCCCCAGCCCATGCACCTGCACCAGCTCCATCAGCAGGTCGAGAAAACGCGCCTGGCTCAGGGCATCGAGGTCGCTGGTGGGTTCGTCTGCCAGCAGGAATGGGGTTTCGGCCATCAGCGCCAGGGCGATCATCATCCTTTGCAGCATGCCGCCGCTGAGCTGAAAAGCGAACGATTGCAACACCCGCTCAGGGTCTGCCAGGCCGACAGCATCCAGGCAGTGGGCCATCCGCGCCCGTGCTGACGCGCCGGTGATGCCTCGCTGCCTGAGCGTTTCGATGGCATGGCTGGCCATGTTGCGCACCGGGTTGAAGGCGCTGCGCGGGTTTTGCAGCACCAGGCTGGCCAGGCGACCTCGGACACTGCTTGCAGCCAGCGGCTGGCCGTCGAGCAGCAGTTGTCCTTGGGTGCGGGCAAGGCCAGGCGGTAGCAGGTCGAGCAAGCCAAGGCAGCTGAGGGATTTGCCCGAGCCGCTGGCACCGACCAACGTGCAGACTTCGCCGCGGCGCAGCTGCAAGTCAACCTCATGCACCAGCACGCCGGCCTGGGTTTCTATGCGAAGGCCACGGATTTCAAGCAACGACGGACTCATTCAATGGCGCTCCTGTGCAGGGTCCAGGCGGTCGCGCAGCGCATCGCCCAGCAGGTTGAAGGCCATCACCGAGAAGAAGATCATCAGCCCTGGCAACAGCAGCAGTTGTGGCTGCGTCCAGATGAATTCCTTGGCGTCGTTGATCATCACGCCCCATTCGGCGGTAGGGGGCGCCACCCCGAGGCCAAGGAACGACAGGCCGGAGACGTGCAGCATCATGTGGCCGATGTCCATGGTTGCCAGCACCAGCAACGGGCCGGCGATATTGGGCAGCACATGCTGGCGCAGCCGCGCCCAGCGTGAAGCGCCGGCCAGGCGTGAAGCCAATACGTATTCGCGGCCGCGCTGGGCAATCACCAGGCCGCGCACCATGCGCGCATACCAGGCCCAGTGGGACAGGGCGATGGCGATGATCACGTTGCTCAGGCCAGTGCCCAGCAAGGTGACGAAGAAAAACGCCAGTACCAGCGTGGGGAAGGTCATGAACATGTCGCACAGGCGCATCAGCAGCAGGTCGGTGCGCCCGCCGACGAACCCGGCCACACCGCCGACCGCGAGCCCCAGCGCCAGTACCAGCGCCAGGGTCAGCATCACGCTGCCCAAGGACAGGCGCGTGCCGACGATCAACCGCGAAAGCAGGTCGCGCCCGAGGTGGTCTGTGCCCAGCCAGTGACGGGCGTCTGGCGCCTGCAGGCGCTGGCCGAGGTCGACTAGGTCGGGGTCATGCGGGGCGATCCAGTGGCCGAACAGCGCCAGCACCGCCAGCAGGCCGACCAGGGCCAGGCCGATCATCAGGCTGGGGCGGCGCAGCAGCAATGGCTGACGCAGGGCAGCGTGCACACTCATGCGTTCACCCCTTCCAGCCGGCTGCGAGGATCAAGCCAGGCGTAGCACACATCGACTATCAGGTTACAGATCATCAGCATACCGGTCAGTAGCAGGGTGAAGCACTGCATCACCGGGAAGTCGCGGTTCAGCACTGCCGACACCGCAAAACGACCAACGCCGGGCCAGGCGAAGATCGTCTCGATCACCAGTGCGCCGCCGATCAGTTCGCCGATGTGCATGCCGGTGGCCGTCACCAGCGGCAGCCAGGCATTGCGCAGGATATGGTCGCGCCAGACGTGCCGTTCGGGCAGGCCGCGGGCACGGGCATAGGTAACGTGCCGCTGCCCGCCGGCATCCAGCAGGCTGGCACGCAGCAGGCGGGCGTTGATCGACATCGACATCAGGGCGATCGCCAGCACCGGCATCACCAGGTGCCCGGCCCCCCCACGCCCCAACGGCGGCAGCCAGCCCAGCCACAGGGAAAAAAGCGCGATCAGCAGAAACGCCAGCCAGAAATTGGGCATGGACACCCCCAGGAAGGTCACTGCCCGCACGGCGTGGTCGGGCCAGCGCCCTTGCCAGCGGGCCGCCAACAGCCCCATGGGGATCGACAGCAGCAGCGTGCAGGCTAACGCCAGGCCGCCGAGCTGCAGGGTGGCGGGCAGGTAGTAGAGCAGGTCATCGAGCACGGGACGGCCGGTGATGTAGGAGATGCCGAAGTCCAGATGCACGGCGTTCCACAGCCAGGTCAGGTATTGCGCATACAGCGGGCGATCGAGCCCCAGGGTATGGCGGACTTCGGCAATGGCGGCGTCGGTCGGTGGAATGTGCGAAAGCCGAAGGTAGTCCAGCGCCGGGTCTGTGCTGCCCAGGTGCAGCAGCACGAACACCAGCAACGAAGCGCCAAGCATGACCGGCACAAGCAGCGCCAGGCGCAACAGGATGTAGCGCAACATGTCAGTCTCCCTGTTTTGGCGTCATGGTTTCGAACGGCACATCGAACAAGGTGCTGCCGAACTGGACCTTGGCCACCGAGTCTCGGCGCACGCTGATGGCCGTGAGATGCGAGATGGGCAGGTAGACGGCTTGTTCGTGCAAGGTGGTGAGGATGAAGCGGTACTGCTCGGCACGCTGCTGTTCGTCGGTGCTGGCCAGCACTTGGCCAATGCGCTTGTCCAGTTCGTCCTTGATTGCCAGCCCACGTTGGGCCATGTAGTCGGCATGGCCGGCGTAGCGCATGGAGCTGACGAACGAATGCGGGTCGTAGGGCGCGCCCCAGGTGTCGGCGAAGATCATGCCGAAGTCGCCGTCGCGTTGGCGCCGGACCAAAGCCCCTTCTTCAACCGCACGCAGGTCGATGTGGATGCCGATTTTCGCCAGCTCGCCCTGCAGCACTTCGGCCAGGCTCTTCTGCAAGGCACTTGTGCCGAGGAATACCAGCTCGATGGCCAAGGGTTCGCCGCCTTTACTGCGCACAGACGCGCCTGAGGCCAGCGTCCACCCGGCAGCATCAAGTGCGCGGGCGGCGCGCGCCGGGTCGTAAGGGTAGGGCTTGAGGCCGATATCGGCGTAGGGCATGTTGCTGGCGAACAGGGTATCTGCCCGGGGCTCAAGGCCGTAGAGAATCTTGTCGATGATGGCTTGCTTGTCCACCGCCTCGTTGATCGCCTGGCGTACCGCCAGATCGCGGGTAGCACCACGGCCGGTGTTCATCGCCAGGGTGCGGGTGGCCAGCGGTGCCGACAGTGCGGTGGCATAGCCCTGGTCACGCAGGCGCACGAACGTGCCGGCCGTGATCTCGCCGGCGGCGCCCTGGATCAGTTCGACCTCGCCGGCCTGCAGGGCCAGCGCGCGGCTGTTGGGGTCTGGAATGACCTTGACCATGACCTCGCCGTAGGCCGGCTTGGGCCCCCAGTACTGGGGGTTGCGCACGAAGCGGTCGTATTCGCCCAGGCGTGATTCGGCGCGTATCCAGGGGCCGGTACCAGCCGGTTGGCCGGGTTTGGCCTGAGGCGAGGCAAAGCGCAATGGGCGAACCTGGGCCAGCTCCATCAGCGTCGGGTAGTAAGGGTGCTTGAGGATCAGGCGCAGGGTCAGGCGCTCAGGCGCTTCAACGTGGTCCAGTGTGGTCACCAGTTCCATCCAGCGGTGACGCTGAGTGTTGGCCAGGACGGCGTCGAGGTTGGCTTTGGCCGCGGGCGCATCGAAGGGTGTGCCATCGCTGAAGCGCACGCCGTCGCGAAGGGTGAATGTGTAGGTCTTGCCGTCGTCCGAAATCTGCCAGGCCTCAGCCAGCCATGGCTCCAGCGTACCCGCGGCGGTATAGCGCACCAGGGGTTCATAGACCATGGCCTGGGCGTACATCTGGTTGGGGGAATAGCCACGCGGGTCGAGCGGCCCGGCATTCACAGGCCAGGAGTACACCAGCTGCGGCCCTTGCTCGGCGGCGCGGCTGGCTGGCGCAGCAGCGCACGCAGCAAGAAGAAGGATGCCCCACAGGGTGGGCTTTCGTTTACCAGGCTGCTGCTTCACACTGCGTCCCCCACTTTCACGGAGGCCGTAGGCTAAAGTGTGGTGGGTATGATGTCTACGTGAAATCATCTTACCGGAAGTTACAGAATGCAACGAATCACCATCACGCTGGATGAAGAGCTGCTCGACGTCATCGATCGGCGGGTGGCGACCCAAGGCTACCAGGGCCGCTCGGAGGCCATCCGCGACCTGTTGCGTGCGGGGATGCGCGAGTCTGAAGCCTTGCCGGACGATGCCGCTTGCGTGGCCGTGGTCAGTTACCTGTACGACCACAGCACCCGCGAACTGCCCAGACGGCTCAACCAGACCCTGCACGCCCACCACGATCTGACCCGATCAACCTTGCATGTGCACCTGGATGCCGGCCACTGCCTGGAGGTTTCGGTGCTGCAGGGCGAAAGCGGCCGAATTGGCGAGTTGTCTCGCCAATTGATGGTTGAGCGCGGCGTGGAACATGGCCAGGTGCAGGTGATCCCGGCTCCGGGGCAGCCTAAGGTGCGCTGAGGCGTTGCGTCACTTGTTCGTGACGCGATCGGCCCAAGGGCCGTTACTCAGAAGTCCAACGTCAGCCCGGCATACAGGGCACGACCGTCACCCGGGGAGTGCAGGGAAGCATCCGCACCGTCCGGGTCGTACCACACGTACTCGTAGTAGCGGTTGGTGAGGTTCTTCAACTGCAGGTCCACGCTCATGGTTTCGCTGACCTTGTACGTTGCACCGAGGTTCATCAGTACGTAGCCGCCATACGTACCTTGGGTGTTCTCCCGCTCCAGGTAGTAGTTGGTCTGCCCGTTCGCCCAGGCAGTCAGTTGCAGCGCGGGAGTGGCCTGGTAGCTGATGCCGGTGTTCCACAGATGGTGTGGCACGTGATCGATTTCCTGGCCTTTGCTGCCTGGTAACGCGCTGCTGGGCTCAAGGATCTTGGAGTACTGCCAGGAGTAGGACATCCACACCTCGGTGCGTTCGTCCGGGTGCAGGTTGACCTGCAGGTCATAGCCCCAGCGGCGTGTTTCGCCGACGTTGTCCGACTCGCCGCTGGGGTCGTTCAGGCGACGGCTCACTTCGCCAGAGGCGTCCTGGCGCCAATAGGCCACGCGGCCATCGACCCAGCTGGCCGGGGTGAACTTGACGCCGGTTTCCCAGCCTTCGTTGATCGAAGGGTCCAGGTCCTCGTTGCGCGGCGGCACCTTGTAGGCTGCGGCGCCCGTCCCGACCTGGAAGGTGCGGCCCCAGTTGGCGTAGACGCTGGCGAACTTCCACGGCGAATAGACAATGCTGAGCTTGGGCTGCTTGATCAGCCCGTAGTCGTTGATGTCGTAGTCCTGCCCGGTCATCTTGTTGGTGAAGTCGCCACTGATCTTGTCCACCCGGTAGGCCGGCACGATCTTCAGCGATTCGAACGGCTCGATCTCCGCCTGTACATAAGCACCGACCGTGTTGAAGTCGAAGTCCTGGTCGCGTGTCTGCACCTGGCGTACACGCTCCACGGTGCGGTAGCGTTCGCTGCGGTTCTGTTGCTTCTGCATATCGCTGCCACCTTCCAGCGCAAAGGCGTGCAGCCAGTCCACCTGCGGCCGCCAGGTCAGCGAGGTGATGGCGCCGTACTGGTCCTCGTAGGTGTCGCGCTCCTGCTGTGAACTGGTGCGCCAGTACTGCGTCCAGCGACGGTCGTCATAGGTGTTGAGGTAGGTCTTGGCCGACCAGGACAGGGTCTCGGCCAGGTCGGTGTCGAAGTGCACGCTGACCTGGTTCATTCGCCGCGTGCCTTTGTCCGTGGCGTTGTAGTCATTGCTCATGCGCGGATGATGGCGGGCGTCATCCTCGGTCAGGTAACCGGCCTCCTGGGCTTCGGACTCGTAGTGGCGGGCGATCAGGCCAAGACGATAGCTGCCATCGTCAGGGGTATAGAACCATTTGCCGCCGAAGCTGTAGCGTTCGGTGTCGGCATGGTCGCGGTAGCCGTCGACCTGCTGGCGGGCGAAGAAGTAGTTCTGTGTCCAGTTACTGGTCTCGATGCCCTTGGCCAGTTGCACCTCGCGGGTGTTGAAGCTGCCGTAGCGCAGGCGCGCCTTGTTGTAGTTGCCGCCGGTGCGGGTGTTGATGTTGACGTTGCCGGCGATGTTGTTCAGGCCATAGCGCGGGTCGCTGGTGCCGCGCACCACTTCGATGCTGTCGATGTCCATGGGGAACACCGAGTCGATGAAGGGCATGTTGCCGTCGTTGGTGTTGCTGGGGATGCCATCGATCAGCAACTTGACCGCGTTCACTTCGCCTTCGCCATTGAAGCCGCGAAACGACAGTTTGCCCGAGGTGGTGCCCTGGTTGAACTCGGTCAGCATCACCCCTGGCGCGCGACTGAACAGTTCCCAGCTGTAGGTCACGGGCATCTTTTCGAGGATATCGCCCCCCAGGATGTCCACCGAACTGAGCACGCTGCTGGTGGCCAGCGGGCCGCTTTCGGCACTGGTCACGTTGACCGCGCCAAGGGTGAGGGTGGAGTTTTCAGTGGGCAAAGTTTCGGCAACGGCCAGTGACAGCGGGCTGAGGCTGAACACAGCGAGCACGGGCAGGACAGCGCGTGCGGTGCAACGGAACGCAGGCATGGAAGGTTTCCTGGTCAGACAGTCGGGCAAGGCTGCGCACCGCAGGTCACGGGGCAGCTGTGGGCAAGAAACGACGGGTCAGGCCAGGGGAGAGGCGCGGGGGTTGAGCTTTGGCCACTGCTCGCGCGGCAGCAACAGCCTGTGGCTGTTACCGAGCAACAGTGCGTCGGGCCAATAGCGGGGGAACAGGTGGCGATAATAGTCGCTGGTCAGCAAGGCATGCCCGGCGTGACCACAGCAGCAGTCGCCCGCCTGGTGTTTCATGTCCGGCTGATCGTCGAATTGCGGCAGCTCGGCATTGAGCTGGGCCAGCAGTGACTTGGGCAGGCTCTGCGCACCGTGCAGGCTGCAAAAGCTGCCGAGAATCAGCGATTGGCTGTCGATGCGGGGTGATTGCAAGGCACGGTCGAGCGGCATCGCCAGCAGGTTGAACAGCACGGCGAGGCAGGCGAACAGACAAAGTTGTGCGCGTGCACGTGAAAGCATGAGTCACCCGAGCGAATATGGCGCGCATTAAGCCGCATCCGTTGCGGGCTGTACAAGTTCCGTGGTGCGCCTTTTTGTCGCAGGCGCACCACGGCGAGGGCTCAATGGCTGCGCATGCCGGCGGCCATCATGAACAGTCGGATCAGCCAAGCGAACTGGGCAGGATGAACAGTGTGCCTACCAGCATGAAGCCTTGGCTCTGGGGCGTCGCTGCGGCTTCCCAGATGCTGATCGACGGCGGGATGATGTTTGGCCACAGGCTGATGCCAAGGCCGCTGTAGCCCAGGAAAATCTGGGCCAGGGTCAGCAAGAACGGCGTGTAGTGCGCGTTGCGTGCCACGGCACGTAGCAGCCCGTTGCACGTCACCAGCACCAGGATCGGCACCGGCATGAACCAGAGCAGGTTGTGCATGCTGAACCAGCGGGCAATCGATGGTGGATACGCCAGCGAAGGTGGCGCCGAGCCCTTTGTCAAAACTGACCGCGCTGGCCGCAGTCGCTAAGTGGCCACAAAAAGTGCCACCTGCACCGTTGAGCATCAAGCCGCCGGCCTGACCATGCCCCAGGCCGCAATGCAGCACTGCGAACAGCACGCAGGCGTAGAGGCCCCAGCTGAGTGTGCGGCGACGTCCTGCTGCTCGATGCATGTCCTTTGCCCGGTGTTCGCTGTGATTGAAAATGGCGAGTCGCGGGTCTAGCAACGCCGCCCATCATGGTTAGGTGCGACTAGGTTGCCAGGGGCGCACAGTACCTGGCGCGTCCCTGGCGCACGAATCACTTGGACATGTAGTCGATTACCGCCTTGTAATCGTCGGCGGTGCAGTCCATGCACAGGCCGCGCGGCGGCATGGCGTTGAAGCCTTCGGTGACGTGCTTCACCAGAACATCGTTGCCTTGGGCCAGCCGTGGCTTCCAGGCCTCGTGGTCACCTTTCTTCGGCGCCATTGGCAATTGCCCGTTGTGGCACATCTGGCAAGCGCGGTTGAAGACCGCCTCCGGGTCCTGGGCTGCTTGAGCCAGGCTGGCGGTTGCCAGGCAAGCAAGCATTGCCAGTGTTTTCTTCATGACCGACCTCTCAGGTTTTTTATTGGAAGGCAGAGTCTAAGAGCGTGGTTATCCCTGTCAGGTGCGACGTTCTGACGCATGTGCGGTGTCAGGGCTTCATCTACCGGTCTGGCTGGCAGGGTGCGGCGAACTGTCGCAGGGTAGCGGCTTGCAGGTGCCGTGCTACGTTGAAGCTGATCCGGTGTTTTACTCTTGGCAGGGTTTTCATCGGGTCAAACAAAAGCCGGGGCGCATTACCGTCCCGGCTTTTGTTTTTTCAGTGATCAGCGGCAATCGCTCAGGCCGCTGCCAAACACGAAAGGAGGCTCAACCGCGAACTCGAGTGGTCATTCTGCGTAGCCTTCGCCAGCCTAGTACGACGCCGCTGAGTGAAACCACCAGGCCGCCGATGCTCAAGGCGATGATCAGGCCTTCGCGTAACACCGGCCTTTGCAGCAGTGGCTGCAGATCCCAGCTGTGCAACAGGTTGAACAGCCAGCGACCGGCGCGTTGCCTGGCATCGTGGCTGGCGACCACTTCTGCGCTGGCCGGGTCGAGGTAGACCAACGTGCTGGCGGGGTCGTCGAAGCGCAGGCGCAGTACCGGCAGTGGGCGGCTCTGAAAGCCGTACATGCTCTGGGCGTCACGGGTGAAATAGTAGGCGTCGTAGTGCCCTTGCCAGTTGGCCTGTACCACGATGCCTGCCGCCATCGCACGGGCCGCTGTCAGCAAGCGTCGTTCGGACAAGGCCCGCGCCGGCGGTGCGCCGGCTTCCAGAATCCGGCTATCGCCGGCGGCATTGCGGGCAACCAGGAAGGTGTCGCCGCCCAGGCGTTGCCACTGGATTTCGACAGGGTTGAACCCAGGCTCCCGGCTCAGGCTGGCCATGGCCTGGGCAACCGTCTGGCCGATATCCATCGCCCGTAGAGGCCCCTGACGTAGCGCCTGGGGGACCAACTGCGAACGACTGTCGGTCACACCCCAGGGGCGCATCGACATGAGTCCGCTGAATACCCACAGCACCAGCACCGTGCCGAACAGTAGCCCGCCGATGTGGTGCCAGCGCAGCCAGCCGCCAGGGTAGGGGCTGCACGAGCCGCTGCGATAGCGCTTGCGCAGCCGCAGGCGCAGTATGCCAACGGTCATGCCCAGGAGCGCCATGACCGTTGCGCCCAGGGACAGGCCGATCACCAGGGTACGCCAGCCGTTGTCGAAGCCGAACCCGCCCCGTAGCGGATAGAGCCAATGCAGCCATGCACCGACCCAGTTCCAGGCACGCTCCTGGGCGGTGGCGTCACGCACCACTTCGCCGGTGCGGCTGGACAGGTACAGCCAGGTGCCGGCTGTATCGTCTACCTGCACGTGATGCAAGGGGCGGTCGCCATCCAATGCCCTGGAGTGGGTCCACATGTCCTCGTCCACGGTGCCCAGGTAAGCCAGCCCGGCCTCACCGGCATACTGCCGGGCATTGGCCAGGGCCCAGGCTGCGTCGGCCCGAGCCAGAGGTTCGCCGCTGGCGGCATCGAGGATGACGCGGCGACCGTCGGCCAGTTCCAGCAGGTAGTGCGCGCGCCCGCCCAGGCTGGTCAGGCGCAGCGCCTTCAGCGGCTGTTGCGCCCAATGCTCGGGCAACTCGGCGCAGCACCCCGCCGGCAAAGCCGGCAGGTGGGCCAGGCGCTCGGCCGGAGTCAGCTTGGGGTAGCCGACGTACAGCATGACAACCCCGGAGACGAACCACAGCGCCATGAACAGGCAGGCGACGATGCCCAGCCAGCGGTGCCACAGGTACAGCTGGCGCTTCACGCTCATCAGTAGCGCCACTGCACAGCGACTTCCAGGCTGCGCGGTTCACCCAGGTAGTACTGGGTGTTGGTCTGGTGGATGAAGCGGGCATACACCTCGTCGGTGAGGTTCCGCAGGCGCGCGCTGACTTGCACGTGCTTGTCCAGGTCGTGGGTCATGGACAGCCCGTAGACGGTGTACGACGGTACCCATGCGGTGTTGGCAGTGTTGGCGTACACCGATGAGACATAGCGGGCATCGGCCCCGACCTGCCAGCCGGGCGCCAGGACGTAGGTCAACCAGAGGTTGGCCACGCGGTCGGGGATGTTGACCGGGTTCTTGCCCTTGCGCGAGTACACCACGCCGCCGATGGTCTCGTTGAATTCATCGTATTCGGCATTTACCCAACTGAAGTTGCCCGCCGCCAGCAGCTTGGGCGTGACCTTGAACGAGGCTGCCAGCTCGATGCCAGTGGAGGTCTGCTGGCCCGCCTGCTCGGTGGTGTTGGGCACGGTCGAGGAGGGCACGGAGATATCCTTGCGCACGATGCGATACGCCGCTGCCGTGGCCGAGCCGCGGCCGTCGAGGAAGTCGAACTTGCTGCCTACCTCGACCTGACGGCCGGTGCTCAGGTCGAAGTCGCCGACCTGGCTGATCGAGGCGCTGGTCAGGGTACCGCCTGGTGGTTCGGCCGAGGTGCTGTATTGGGTGTACAGGCTGACGTTGGAGGTCAGGTCATAGACCAGCCCCAGGCGACCGGTGATGGCGTCCCAGCGTCGGTCCAGCCTGGCTCGCGCCACATGGTCGACCACGTCGAAGTCGATATGGTCGTAGCGCAACGCGGTTATCAACGACAGTTGATCGGTCAGGCGGGTACGGTTCTCGACGAAGGCCGAGGTGGTGTCGGTGGTGGTGGTTCTGCCCTTGGTCATGGGCGCGTCCATACCGGGGATATCGAGGAAGTGCCCGGGTTCGAAGCCGTTCGGGTCAACCGTGTCGAACGCCCCCTTGGACAGCGGGTAGTTGGTTTGCTGGTTGGTGCTGTAGTCCATGCCGAACGCCCAGTCGCTGGCAAGGCCGAACAACTGGCCCTGATGGGTCAGCTCGAGCCTGTCGCCGTTGACCTCCTGGTCGTGCCGCTGGCGATAGCCGCCCGAGCGAGCGATGACGCTGTTGTCGGCGTTGTAGCGATACACCTCGAGATTGCGGTAATCGCGCTGGCCGTTGTAGTGGTAGAAGGTGTTACGCAGTTGGGTGTTGTCATCGAAGCGATAGTCGGTGATCGAGCGCAGCCACCGGGTGCGCTGCTCGTAGCGACCGTCTTCGACATTGTAGTTGTTGAAACGGTTGTGCTTGTCGATGTGCAAGGTACCGACCAATGGCTGCAATACCGGTGTGCCCCAGTAGGGGCTGTCCTCTTGCTCTTCCAGGTATTCGATGGCCAGCGTGTGCGAGAGCTGATCGTTGATGTCGCTAAGCAGCGAGAAGGCCAGGTTGCCGGCCCCATTCTCCTGCCGATCGATATAGCCGTTGGTGCTGGTGCGGCTGTAGTCGAGGCGGGCATAGTGGCGCGGGCCGTCGCCCGTGTTCAGCGCCTTGTTGAAGGCGACCGACGTTTCCATGGTGTCGTAGCGTGCATAACTGACGCGCCCTTCGAAGGTGTCTTCGTCACGGCTTGCCAGCCGGGTGATGAAATTGAGGCTGCCACCGACAGCGCCGCTGCCGTTGAGGAAGGAGGATGGCCCGCCGAGCAATTCGACGCGGTCGTAGATCCAGGCGCCCACCGGGCGCGCCGCGCCGCCATACTGCAAGTTGATGCCATTGAACAACTGACTGATCTGGGCACCGTTGAACCCTCGGTACGACACATATCCCCCCCAGCCGGGCGGAGCCGAGGCGTTAACCCCGGGCAGTGCATTGGCGGCGTCCTGGAAGTTACGTGCGCCGATGCGCTCCATGGTCTTGCGGTCGGCAACGCTGATGGAAGCGGGGTTCTCCCTGGCGCTGAGGTTCAGCCGCGAGCCGCTTTCGATGGGGCGATCAAGGTCAAGGCTGGTTGCCTCCTTGGGTTGATTGGCTGTGGCCGTGACATTGCTGGCCGGCAGGGTCAGGGTGTCATCCTGCGCCCAGGCACAGGTTGCGCTGCCAACGAGCAGCGCCAAAGTGGTCATGCGGAACATGCAAGGCTTCCTGGCTGAAATCGGTGAGCACACGCCCGCTGCCGATCAGGCGGCACGGGGACGTGGCGATGTCAGAACGCGAGAAGCGAAGCAGGAGAGGCGCGGGGATTGACCAGTGGCCAACGATGCTTGGGCAGGCGTGGCGGAGGTTGGTTGGGTAAGGGGCTGCCCGGCTCGCCGGCGAGCAGGGTCAGCAGGCCGAAAAATACGGCCAGCAGTGTGGCGCTGAACAGGCTGGCGATCACACAGTCACCGCCGGCAGGCAGGGTCGGATCGCTGAAGTCTTGCTCACCTTGGACCATGCCGCTGCTGTCGGCCGTGCACCAGGCGGCATCATCCATGCCAGCCAGGTGCAACCCGGCCATTTGACCATGGCCCATGGCGCACAGCAACGAGCCGAACAGGACGCTGAAATACAGCACCCAGGCGACATGTGATCGTGTGTGGTGGGCCAGCTTCATGGCAGAACTCGGCGCGAAAACTGAATGATCAGGTTGGGAGGTTGGCGAGGGATTCTACATCTTCTGATGCATCTGAATAGTGTGATTTTTCAAGCACGAATATTCAATCGGGTACAGGCGCACGAGACCTATTGAACACCGATGAGTTCGGCAGCAAGCGCGCGGAGTTCGTCCTTGTCCTGTTGAAGTACAAGCCCACTGCCCGCGTGTGCAAGCAAGCGCGTGGCATGCCGGCTGCAGGCGGGTTGAAATGCGCGGGGATTGATGCGCGCCAGGCTGACCAGGGCTTTGATCAAACGCAGATTGACCTCTTGCAAAGCCGCGCCGTCCCGGCTGATCGGCGCAAAAAAATCGTCAAACAGGTCATCCGCCAGCAGTGCACGAACATAGACCTGCGGGCATTTGTTATCCGTGCTCTGCGCCACGGGATGCAGTTTCCCCCAACACGTCAGGCAGCGAATGCCGCGGCCAATGATGTCGATGGCTGTACCGGGATCATTTACTGCTGGAGAAAGCGCTCGCGAGGCGATCTCTGACAACACCGAAAGCCCGAAGCGCGGGTCATGCTCGAACGTTCTCCTGAGGCCGATGGTCACGGCAGCGAGCATCTCGATGTCCAGCGCGCCATTGTCATCGAGCGGCTCGCCATCCACGGCCAAGGCCCGTGCCACCACCATACCCTCATGTACAAAGGTGCCAGGCAGGACTTCGAGGAAAATTCGAATCTCGGTGCGCGTTGCAATCTTGCTCAACGTGAGGACATCGATGTGCTGGACATAGCCGGTCTGGCGGCTTTTCACTTCATGGGTTACCCCAGGAAACTTGAGGTCAGGCGGGTAGGCTGCAGCGCCCAGAAACGGGTGTTCAACACGCTGCTCGATGGCTTTGATCACAGCTTTTTCGACACGGTCGATCGTCTCGCCTACGCGCCCTAGTTTGGAGAGGTGATCAATCCAGCGCAGCAAGGTGTAGATGATCAGGACCACCACTGCAATCGTCACGGTGAAAAGCACTACACGACCTTGTGTACCGTAGGCTCCGGTGCTCAGTGCAATGATGCCGACGAGGCTGAAGAGAAAGGACCCGATGAAGGTCGCCAGAGCGTTCTGGGTCGTGGCGTCCTCCATGACCAACGAAGTGGCGCGCGGGGTTACGCCACTGCTGGCGGCACTGTAGGCCGAGACCATTGTACTGAGCGAAAACGTCGTGACGGCAAGCATGCTCGAGGCGATGATGCCCAATATCTTGTCAACGGCATCTGCACCGATACGTGCAGGCAAGCTGACCGGCACTGCATCCTTGAACACCATGGCCAGTAGCGCGGTAACCACCCCCAACAGGGAGAAAAGCGTTGCTCTGAACCAGAGACGCTTGGCAATTCGCGTAGCCAACCAACGCCAGCGAGCTATCATGAACACCTCCTGTTGCCGAGAGTGTAGGCCCTTATGGGGAGCTGCAGTTATTCATAAGCTGTACCTTCAATACCTCCACCGCCTTGGGCCTTCTGGGGTTGGCCTTGTGAAGCAGGACTACCTGGCGCATGTAGCTGTCAGCGTCCGACACTGGCGTTGCCTGTACGTCGTCAGTCTTCAATCCCGCCCAGAGTGGGACAACAGACACCCCCATGCCTTTGGCGACCATGATGTAGATAGCATCCAGCGCATCCAGATTACAGAGGACATCGGGCTGCAGGTCATTGTCATTCAAGTACTGCTGGGCAATCTGCCCACCCCAGGCATGTGAGTCATATCGAATCAGGTTTCGACCAAGAATCGTCGAGCGGATGTCGCGCTTGTCAACGGGGTCTTTGGTCAAAAGCATCAGGGGTTCTTCTCGAAGAACCTGTATACGAATGCTTTTGGGGACGCTGAAGGGCGGACATACCATGACTCCCGCATCGAGCTCTCCGCAGGCTACTTGTTCGTAAAGACTGCGCGAGTCCCCTGGCGTGATGCGTAGCCTTAGTTGCGGGGCAATGCTTGATAGCTGATTCATGGCCTCTGGCAATATGCCTGTCAACGCTGTAGAGATCGCACCGATCTTGAGATACCCCGACAGGCTACTGGTGTCCAGATCCTCTTTCAGCTCTGCTGCCCCCTGGATCAGATCTCGAATCTTCGGCAGCAACGACAGGCATTTCTCGGTAGGTTCGACAGCATGTGCGCTTCGGTTCAGGAGTTCGCACGCCAGCGATTTCTCGAGGGCTTGTATACGCTGGCTGACTGCAGGTGCTGTCAGGTTTTCCCGTCGAGCCGCCGCTGCAATCGAGCCGGTCTCTATCACCGCCATCAGGCTTTCGAGAAATCGAGTGTCCAAAACATTTCCTTTCGCTGAGAGATGGAAAAATGCGCTTTAGCACTTGCGCGAGGCTACGCTAACCTCCCCGAAAGTTATATCAGAAACCAAAGAGGGTAGTTATGAAATCGTTATTTCATGTTTCATACCATGTTACAGATCTCGAAGCATCTCGTAACTTCTACGGTAATATTCTCGGCTGCAAAGAAGGCCGCACGAGTGACACTTATTTGGATTACGATTTCTTCGGTCACCAGATTTCACTTCACAAAGGTGTTCCTTTTCCAACTACCCGTACCGGTAAAGTCGGCGACCATGAAGTGTTGATGCCGCATATCGGCTTGGTGCTGCATCTGGATGACTGGTTCGCGATGGCAGACCGCCTGGCGCTTCATGGTGTGCAGTTCGACATACCGCCGGTTGTACGATTCCCGGGCCAACCTGGGGAGCAGCGAACGATGTTTTTCCTGGACCCCAGTGGCAACCCGATCGAGATCAAAGGGTTCAAGGACTTTGAAGGTGTATTTGCCACCTGATTGGCAAAAACGTCCGGGACGCGCCTCCCGCTTTGTCTGCGTGAGATAAGAGGCGTGTATCGATGAGTGGCCACTCAATAAAAATAACAAGCTCCAACGATGTGTTTGGCATTTTTGCCGGCCAATGTACAGTCCAAATTATAATAACTGGAGGACGTATGGCGAAGACTAGTCTGGTGACTAGAATTATTGTAGGTCTTGTGCTCGGGGTTGTAGTGGGGGCACTTCTCAATTACTTTCCCGAGTACAAAGCCTGGATAATCAGCAGCTTTTTGCAACCCGTCGGCGATATTTTCATCAAGATGATGAAGATGATTGTCATACCCCTTGTATTTGCGTGCATGGTCGGCGCGATCGCAGGCAATGGTGATAGCAAGGCGATAGGGCGGGTAGGGGTGAAAGCCTTGTTCTACTTCTTTGTCGTGACCAGCATCGCAATTGTGTGCGGCCTGCTGGTTGGCAATCTTGCGCAGCCAGGCGTAGGTGCCAACTTGACGACCCTGGCAAACACCCAATCGCTCTCGCTTCCCTCTACCTCGGAGAGCACAGGTTTTGCTCAAGTCATCCTCAATATCATCCCGGACAATATCGTCGGTGCAATGGCGCAAGGAAAGCTGCTGCCTGTCCTGTTCTTCTCGGTCATGTTCGGCTTTGGGCTAAGTGCTCTGGACAAAGAGAAGAAAATGCCGTTGATCGCGGTAGTCAATGCCATTTCCGCGACGATGTTCAAGGTGACGCATATCGTGATGCACTACTCACCCATCGGGATCTTTGGCCTGATCGGCGTGACGGTCGCCAACTTCGGGCTTTCCGCGTTGCTGCCTCTGGCAAAACTGATTGCCGTCACCTACGTCGCGGTCATTCTGTTCGGCGTGGTCGTGCTGGGCGGCATCGCGAAGGTTGCCGGGATCAACATCTTCGACCTGATCAAGGCGATCAAGGATGAGTTGATCCTGGCGTTCAGTACTGCCGCCTCGGCGACTGTCATGCCCCAGCTGATTGAAAAGGTCGAGGCCTACGGTGCGCCGCGTTCGATTGCTACGTTGGTGATTCCTACGGGTTATTCCTTCAATCTGGATGGCGCATCGCTGTTCGTGGGCATCGGCACGCTGTTCATCGCGCAGCTGTATGAAATTCCCCTGAGCTTGGCTGACCAGGCGATGCTGATCATCATCATGGTGCTGACCTCCAAGGGCGCAGCCGGCGTCCCGGGGGCCATGTTCGTGATCTTGACCGCTACGCTGACCAGTGCCGGTCTGCCTGTGGAAGGTATTGCATTCATCGCCGGAGTCTATCGCTTGATGGACATGCCGATCACGGCGCTGAATGTCTTGGGCAACGCACTGGCGCCTCTGGTTGTGGCGAAGTGGGAGAACCAATACCGGATGCCTGCTGCCCCGGTGGTAGCGCCCGGGGAGCGCCCGCAAGTGTTGACCTGTTCGATTAGCGCTGGGGGCTCGGCAAAAACGACCTAGTGTGTTCATCGACATGATCGCCCTGCATGTGATGCAAGTGCCCATCATGCAGGTAATCGACATGCCCATCGAGTTCGATTGCCGTGTGGCCGCAGCCGGGCTTGTGCCAATGGTCATGGTGCGGATGCTGGTTGCAGGCACTCATTCCGAACGTCTCCAACTGCCATACCTCGGCCGTCACGGCCGAGGTAGGTCGCTTATGTTACTCGTGGTGCGGCTCACCCAGGAACGTCAGTGAACTGAACAGACTCTGCTGGGCCACGGGGCTGCCGTCTGCCATTGGCAGGGTAGCCTGGGCCGCGATGATGTTGAGTCCTTCATTGCGTACGGTAATACGTGCCCGGCCTTGCTTGTCGGTGGTGGCGCTGACCTGGTGAGGGGCGCCTCGGTAATCGCCCTGCAGCGGGATATCAGCAGCCGGTTTGCCATCGAGCAGTACCAGCACTTCCAGCGTCTTGCCTGGCCCGACTTGCAGAGGGTCGCTCAGGGGAACGATCGCTAAACGCAGCATGTCCAGTTTCGGCAGGCGAGCACCGCTCTGGTAGATCGCCAGGCTGTATTTCAAGCTGTGGGTGGAGGCGATCGCATCCTTGACGTGGGTGCGATCCTGATTGACCCATTGCTTGTCCGGGCGCTGCGACCAAGGCCCGTTGTCCAGCAGCACGGCAAGTGCCGCAGGCGGGGTAAGTGGTTGCAGCACGGCATGATCCGCCAGGCGCTCGACCGTGACCGGGACCATGTTCCCGGTCGCGTCGAACGCCCAGGCGCGCTTGATCTTTTCCGCCTTGTAGGCGTTATCCTCGGCGCCGTGGCCGTACACGGCCTCGATATTGCCACGTCGCTCCTCGGTCCACAGGCCGTGGGCGCCTGCGTTGACGCTGACCATCAGGGTCAACAGGGAAGCGACTTTCAACGATGGATGCATGATGGTTCCTCGGTTCAAAGGCTAAGGGTCAGGCTGACACTGAAGTTGCGTGGCTCCCCGGGCAGCACCCAAGCGCTGTTGTACGAGCGTTCGTAGTACTTGCGGTCGAACAGGTTGTTGAGGTTAAGGCCGACGGTGACCTGTTCGCTGGCCTTGTAGTGCGCCAGCAGGTCGACCGTGCTGTAGGCGTCCAGGGTGAAGTCGCTGCCGGCCTGGCCGGAGCGTTCGCCGACGTAGTTCACCGCTGCGCCCACATCCGAGCCGCGCAGGGCCCCGTCCTGGAATTCGTACACGCCCATCAGGCTGCCGCTGTTCCGGGCGATGCCGAGCAAGTCGCTGCCTTTGGGCAGGGCTGCGTCGCCCTTGGCGACCTCGGCGTCGATGTAGGCGTAGGCGCCGATCACTCGCAACGCGTCGGTCAGCTGGCCGCTGAACTGCAGGTCCAGGCCTTGGCTGCGCGCTTCGCCCGCCGCCACGCTTTCGCCAAGGGCGTCGGTGGTGATGACGTTCTCCTTGTCGATATGGAACAGGGCGATGGTCGCGCCCAGGCGGCTGTCGAGGAGGTCGAGTTTGACCCCGGTCTCGTAACCCAAGCCCTTTTCAGGCTTGTACACCTGGCCCTGGGTGCCGATGGTGTTGGGTTTGAACGAAGTGGATGCGTTGGCGAACACGCCGACTTGCGGGGTCAGTTGGTACAACACCCCGATGCGCGGTGTGGCAACGTCCTTTTCCTGGCTGTTGCTGAGGCCCGTGGTGCGGTTCTGCGAGGTCTGCTCGAAGCGCTCCAGGCGTACGCCCAGCAACCCGCGCAGGCGCTCGGTGAAAGCGATCTGGTCTTGCAGGTTGATCGCGTAGCTTTCAGTGTGCTCGAAGAAGTCGTTGGCACGGGTGATGGCTGGCTTCGGCTTGCCGTATACCGGGTTGTAGATATCCAGCCCATACGCTGCGGAAGTGGCGCTTTGCGGGTACTTCTGGCTGTTGCGGTAGTTTTCGTACTCCAGCCCGACCAGGGTCTGATGCTGCCAGCCACCCAGCTCGAACTGCCCGTGCAGCTCGGCCTGGGTGATGCTGTCGTTCCATTCGAAGTCGCGTTCGCGATAGAAGCGCGTGATGGTGGTGCCCACCAGGGCCTGGGGCTCGGAGCTGTTGCCCTTGAGCGTGCCCTGGGTGTAGTGGTTGGCCAGGCGCACCTTCCAGTTGTCGTTGAGCACGTGTTCCAGCGCGACGTCGAGGGTCTGGTTGTCGTTGCGGATTTCGCCGTCATTCGGCTCGCCAAGGAAGGTCGAGCGCTTGACCGACCCCATTTCGCCGTTGACCGCCGGAATGCCGCGATCGAACACCGACTCGGTGCGGGAGAACTCGGTGTCGATCATCAGTCGGGTGTCGGGTGACAGTTGCCAGCTCAGGGAGGGGCTGACGATACGGCGCTCGCTGCCGACATGATCGCGGAAGCTGTCGTTGTCTTCGACAGCGAGGTTGATCCGGCCCAGCAGATTCCCTTCGCTGTCCAGCGGCGAGTTGGCGTCCAGGGCGGTGCGGTAGCGGTCCCAGCTGCCTGCGCTGAGGGTGAGGGTACTGAAGGCTTCGGCCTGGGGGCGCTTGGTGACGATGTTGACCAGTCCGCCAGGGTCGCCACGGCCGTACAGGCTGGCAGCCGGGCCTTTGAGCACTTCGATGCGCTCGATGTTGGAGGTGTCCGGCGAGCTGTAGCTGCCGCGGTTGATGGCGAAACCGTTCTTGTACAGCTCGCCCGTGGTGAAGCCGCGCACACTGTAGTTGAGGAAAGTCAGGCCGCCGAAGTTGTTCTGCCGCGACACGCCGCCAGCAAAGTCCAGGGCGCGGTCGATGCGGGTGGTGTTGAGGTCCTTGATCACCTGCGCGGGCACGACGTCGATACTCTGCGGCGTGTCGCGGATGTCGGTATCGGTGCGGGTGGCCGTGGCAGAGCGGTTGGCACGATAGCCTTGCACCGGCCCGTCGGCGCGCTCTTCGAGGTAGGCGTCGGTGATGGAGGTTTCGTTCAGCAGCAAGGGTTGTGCCGCTGAAATCGGCTGGCCGAACAAGCCCAGCGTCAGGCCGGCCAGAAGGGGGGCACGAGGGTTCACGTAAAGTCTCCGTTTTTCACGCTATAACGTTGCATTGTTGGATACGTCCTGACTTGGGCACTGTCCACGAGCTCGAAGGGGATCACAACGGATACACCATCAGGCTCCACGGTGTAGGCTGTGCAGGCTGCACTCGATGCCAACATCGATGCCGCGCCCTGCTTCGGGCGGTGCTGCATCACAGATGACAAGAAACCCTTGCGAGTAGAGCGGCCCGCCTTGCGTCAGACCTGACAAATGAATCCTGATGAGGAAATGTTCATGTGTTGGGATGCGCATGTTATTATATGTAATAACGTAACACCAGTGGTTAGCGTTCATTACCGGTTGCAAATGATTCTTGTTGGTCAGGCGCAGATGCCTGCGGGGCGGACCAGGCCGAAGCATCGTGCGGGTGCAGGCTTTCCAGGTGGCGAACGTGCACTTGGCTATCGCGGTAACCGTGCAGGCTTGCCTGAATACGCCGCGCAGCGTCTTCGACGAACATCAGGTTCTGCCCGTTGAGTGCTGCGAAAGCCTGTTCGTCAGCCCGTTTTACGGCGGTCTGAACCGGCGTGCGCAAGGCGCCTTCGACGTGGTCGATCAGGGCCAGCAACCCGAGATCCGGGGCATCGGCAGGTACCGTGACGCGCACTCGAGCTTCGCTGCGTTGGCTATGTGGCGTCGCCAGCGACGCGTTGCTGCGCAGCCACTGCGCGACGGCGCTGGCTTCGAGCAGTGGCTGGTCCTTGAAGGTTCGCAGGAAGCCGTCCTCAATCAACTGCCGGGAGAGAGCGGCCGAGCACGGGCAGGTCGAGGAGTAGCCGATCCTGACCTCGATACTCAGGTTCAGCGCCCCACCGACCTTCGTCGCGAGCACGTGAACCGGGTACGACTTCCAGCCAGAGAGGCCCTCGGTCACCAGTGCAGGGCGGCGAACCAGCAAGTCGAAATCCAGGCGCAACCTGGCATTGCGGCTTTCGCAATCCTGATGGCTGTCGATCATCTCCTGCAACAGCGCAAAGAGGCTTGCCGGCGACACCGCCGCAGCCTGCCCCCAGGCGTCCAGCAGGCGATACAGCCTGGACATGTGAATGCCTTTGACATGCGGTGCCGGCAGGTCGACCTGGACATCCGCCCGGGCGTGCAGCTCACGCTGGTAGGTCGGTTCTTGGATCCTTACCGGCAGGTCGATACCCTGCATGCCGACCCATTGCAGCGGGCTGAGGCTGGGGGCCAGGTCGGTGACGGAAACGTCGGGTAATGCTGAGCTCATCATGTATATCCAGTGGTGGGAGCCTTGCACGTGGCAGCAAGGCGTTTGAATCAGTTCCAGCCGGGGAAGGGGTTGGTCAGCTTCATCCAGCCTTCCGGTCCCTGGGCCATTTCCTCATCGGTCAGCAGGCAGGCATCGAAACGCGCCCGCAGCGCTGCCTCGTCCATTTCCATACCGATCAGCACCAGCTCCTGGCGGGCATCGCCAACGTCCTCGTGCCATTTCGACCTTTCGCCCTTGGATTGAGGGTATTGAGGATGGCCATCAGGCGATCGCGCTCTTCGCCACTGATCAGGTCGGTCTTGTTCAGTACGATGACGTCGCAGAACTCGATTTGCTCGATCAGCAGGTCGACCACGGTGCGCACGTCTTCCTCGCCCAGCGATTCACCGCGTGCCTGCAGGCTGTCGCGCGAGCTGTAGTCGCGCAGGAAATTGAAGGCATCGACCACGGTGACCATGGTGTCGAGGCGTGCCACTTCGCTGAGGCTGCGGCCATCCTCGCCTTCGAAGGTGAAGGTTTCCGCCACCGGCAGTGGCTCGGAGATGCCCGTCGATTCGATGACCAATTGGTCGAAACGACCCTCTTTGGCTAGACGGTCCACTTCGAGCAGGAGGTCTTCGCGCAAGGTGCAGCAAATACAGCCATTGCTCATCTCCACCAGCTTTTCGTCGGTGCGTGACAGCTCGGCGCCACCCTCGCGTATCAGTGCGGCATCGATGTTCACATCGCTCATTTCGTTGACGATCACCGCGACTCGCCGGCCTTCGCGGTTGCTCAGAATATGGTTGAGCAGGGTAGTCTTGCCGGCTCCCAGGAAGCCGGAAAGTACAGTGACGGGCAGCCGCGCGGCTTCGTTGGTATGGGGGACAGGGGGGCTCATCGGGAGGCCTCATGATAAAGGGTGGTGCGCATGCGTGCGGCTCTGCTCAGTCCTCGCCTGCATCACGGCGAGTACAGGCGGCGCATTTACCGTGCAGCTCGATGACCGAGCTGCACAGCGAAAACACGTTCTGTTTCATCCAGTGCCCCAGGGCCTGGTTCAGGTGCGGTACGTTGAACTCATCGACATGGCCGCAGCTGTCGCAGATGGCGAACGCTCTGAAACCTGCTTCGCACTGGCTTGGGCAGGTGCAGCTGACATAAGCGTTCAAAGACTCCAGCCGATGAATCAACCCTTGCTCGGCCAAGTGGCCCAGCGCGCGGTAGATCTGCGTCGGCGCCCTGACACCTTCATTGCGCAGGCTGTCCAGAATGGCGTAGGCACTGAGCGGCTTGTCGGCTTGCTGAAGCGCCGTCAGGACACGTTGCTGATTGCTGGTCAGTTGCATGCAGGTCTCCTTCCGTTGGCGGGCAGTCTTCATTTTGTTCCGGATTTGGGATGTTATAAGGTAACAATAATAAAATGGCTAGCGAAATTGCCCGAGGCTTCGCTGGTTCGCAGGTCAATGGGAGTCCATATGGATCGTCGACGAGTGCTGAAACTACTGCTTGCATGCCTGGCATTGCCGCTGCCTCTTGCGGCACAAGCCGGGCAGGCGGTTAAACGGGTTTGGGTGAGCCGGTCGGGCAGCGTCACCAAGGTGTCGCTGGAGCTTACCGGGCCGGTGGCGGCGAAGCATTTCAGCCTCGCGGCGCCACCGCGGTTGGTTCTTGATCTTCCTCAGGCCAGTCTGCAGGCGTCACTGAACGATCTTGCCCTGGAAGGCACTGCCGTCACAGCCGTACGCAGTGGCATCACCGCGTCCGGTGACTTGCGTATCGTGCTGGACCTGGCCGACTCGGCAGTGCGCGGCGAAGTCCGCTCGCTCAACACCAGGCCGCATGGCCTGGAGTTGGTACTCACTGGGCCACCGGTGGGCGTTGCGCCGGAAGTTGCCAAGCCCTTGGCGCGACAGCGCGACCTGTTGATCGTGGTCGATGCCGGGCATGGCGGCAAAGACCCCGGTGCAGTAGGGCCCAAGGGCGAGCAGGAAAAGCACGTTGCGTTACAGATCGCCAAGTTGCTGGCCAAGCGCATCGATGCACAGAAAGGCTACAAGGCACGCTTGGTGCGCAGTGACGATGTGTTCATTCCGCTGCGCAAGCGCGCCGAACTCGGTCAGCGGCTGAACGCGGACTTGTTCGTGTCGGTACATGCCGATGCTGCACCGCGACTCACGGCGTCTGGGGCATCGGTGTTCGCCTTGTCGCAAGGGGGCGCGACGTCGTCGATGGCGCGCTGGATGGCGCAGCGGGAAAACGATGCAGACAGGGCCGGCGGGGGATTGCCGATCAAGCTGCGTGAGCGCGACCCCATGGTTGCCAGCGTGCTGCTGGACATGTCGATGAACTCGACGATCGCCACAAGCCTGGATCTTGGGCATCAGGTGCTCTCGCAGCTTGGGCAGGTGTCGGGCCTGCATCAAGCGCGGGTGGAACAGGCAGGTTTCGCCGTGCTCAAGTCGGCGGCAGTACCCTCGATCCTGGTCGAGACCGGTTTCATTTCCAATGCCGGAGATTGCCGGCGGTTGCATGATGCCCGTCATCAGCGCAAGGTCGCGGAGGCGATATTCGCCGGGCTGGACAGCTACTTCCGCCAGAAACCACCGGCTGGCAGCCTGATCGCGGCCAAGAGAGAGGCGTGAGCAACGCTGCGTGTCCTTGCGCTTGAGCGCGGTGTCCTCTCGAAAAGGCCACTCAACCCTGTTTAAGCCGCGTGGCGGCCTCCAGAGCGAAGTAAGTCAGGATGCCGTTGCACCCCGCACGTTTGAACGCCATCAACGCCTCCAGGATAACCGTGTCCGGATCCAGCCAGCCCTGATTGATCGCTGCCTTGAGCATCGAGTATTCACCGCTGACCTGGTAGGCGAATGTCGGCACGGCAAAGGTTGCCTTGACCCTTTGAATGATGTCCAGATAAGGCATGCCGGGCTTGACCATCACCATGTCGGCGCCTTCTTGCAGGTCCAGCGCTACTTCGCGCAGGGCTTCGTCGCTGTTGGCCGGGTCCATCTGGTACGTGCGCTTGTCGCCTTTGAGCGCGGCCGCCGAACCCAGCGCGTCGCGGAACGGGCCGTAGAAGCCGGACGCGTACTTGGCGGCGTAGGACATCAGACGCACATCGCTGAACCCGGCCAGGTCCAGCGCGGACCTGAGCGCGCCGATGCGCCCGTCCATCATGTCCGAAGGTGCCAAGGTGTCGATGCCGGCCTGGGCCTGGACCACGGCTTGGGCCGCCAGTACCTGCAAGGTCTCGTCATTGGCCACGCGGCCTTGGCGCAGCACGCCGTCGTGGCCATGGTCGGTGTAGGGGTCCAGTGCGACGTCGCCGATCAAGCCAAGGTTGGGGAACGTGGCCTTGAGCAACCTGGCGGCGCGGCAGATCAGGTTGTCCGCGTCGAGGGCGTGGGTGCCCTCACTGTCTTTGCGCTGCACTGGAGTGGCGGGAAACAGGGCAATGGCCGGAATGCCCAGTTCGACCGCCCGGCCTACGTGATCCGGCAGTTCGGCCAGGCTGACGCGTACCTGGCCCGGCATGGCGGTGATCGCCTCGCGTGTACCTGAGCCTTCCTTGAGAAAAACCGGCCAGATCAGGTCATCGCGAGACAGGCTGTTTTCAGCGACCAGACGACGCGTCCATTCGTCAGCGCGATTACGGCGCAAACGCGTGGCCGGGAACGCGCCCGTTGAGTTCGCGAAGTGGGTCATGCCTCTCATGCCTCGATGGAGGAATGGTGGCCAGTGATCAACCACTGCTGGTCGATCCGCTCGAAGGTGAACAGGAAGCGCGCTGGCACTACCCGCTGCTCGCCGTCCTCACGAAAGACGAAGGTGTACTGGCCTCCGACGACCACGGTGCCCAGCTTGCGGCTGACGCGCTTCTTGAACAACTGGATGTCACAGACCAGCCCGTCGTTAGCGAGGAAATTCTCGAAATAGTTGCGACGGCTGTCGTCGCAGTCACGCACTTGGTTGGACAGGGTCGGAACCAGGATCGCATCAGGTGCGTACAACGCCAGCACCTGATCCACATCACGTGTGGCCACGGTCGCGGCCCAACGGTAGAGCGCCGCTTTGGCACCTGCCAGGCAGGCCAGTTCGGTGTCGGCGTAGGTTTCGATGGTCGGGTTCGGGCATGTTTCGGTCATGGCGTCTCTCCTGCGCAAGTGGAAAATATGAACAGTAGCGGCGTAATCTGCTAAGTTGTAATTGTTATAACATAACATTTACCACAGGTTGCAAATCATGTTCCTTACCCTTGAGCAGGCACAGGCGGGAAGCCGCTTCGCCTTGACCGATGTGCTTGGCCACATACCCTGGAACCCCCAGGGGCTGATCCCCGCCATCACCCAGCAGCATGACAGCGGCGAAGTCCTGATGCTGGCCTGGATGAACGAAAAGGCGCTGCTGGAAACCCTCGAGACCCGGCGGGCATGCTACTGGTCACGTAGCCGTGGATGCCTGTGGCGCAAAGGCGAAAGCTCGGGGCATGTCCAGCATGTACACGACGTGCGGCTGGACTGCGATGGCGACGCGCTGTTGTTGCTGGTGGATCAGGCAGGTGTCGCCTGCCACACAGGGCGTCGCAGCTGTTTCTACAACGCGATCCAGGGTGATCAAGTGGTGGTGACGGGCAACCCCGCCGAGGTGGGCGTATGAGTCAAGTCATCATTCGCAACGCCCGCCTGGTCAATGAAGGTGCCATACAGGAGGCCGATGTACTGGTCGCCCATGGCCGTATCGAGAAAATCGGCCGCAGCATCGCGGGCGTCAATGCGCCGCTCGAAATCGATGCCCGGGGCCAATGGTTGCTCCCCGGCATGATCGACGACCAGGTTCATTTTCGTGAGCCTGGCGCTGCGCACAAGGGCACCATGGCCAGTGAGTCGCGCGCAGCAGTGGCGGGCGGTATCACCAGCTTCATGGACATGCCCAACACCAACCCGGCCACGCTGGATCTTGCCGCCCTGCACGACAAGAAAGCCCGCGCCGCCACCACCTCGGTTGCCAACTACGGTTTTCATTTTGGCGTGAGCAAGGACAACCTCGATACCGTGGCGGCCCTCGACCCACGTGAAGTGGCGGGGGTGAAGGTATTCATGGGCGCCTCCACCGGCGACATGCTGGTGGACGACCCCAGGGTGCTGGAGCGGCTGTTCGCCAGCGTGCCGACCATCCTCCTGGCGCACTGCGAGCACACACCGTCGATCCTGGCCAACGAAGCGCGCATACGTGAGCGCTACGGCGATTTCATTCCGCCGGCCATGCACCCGATAATTCGGGATGCCGATGCCTGCCTGCGCTCTTCGAGCCTGGCGGTGCAGCTTGCCAAGCAGTTCGGCACACGATTGCATGTGCTGCACCTGACCACCGCCCAAGAGCTGAAGTTGTTCCAGCCTGGGCCTTTGCAGGGCAAGCAGATCACCGCCGAAGTGTGCGCGCACCATCTGCTGTTCGATGACCGTGACTATGCCCGCTTGGGCCACCTGATCAAATGCAACCCTGCCATCAAAACCCGGGAAGACCGGGACGCACTGCGTCAGGCTCTGCTGTGCGACCGCATCGACGTCATCGGTACCGATCACGCACCCCACACCTTGGCGGAAAAACAACGCCCTTATGCCTCGGCGCCATCAGGTTTGCCGTTGGTACAGCATGCACTTCCGGCGCTCTTCGAGCTTGTGGAGGAGGGCGTGCTGACAGTTGCCCAACTGGTGCGCAAGACCAGCCACGCCGTCGCGGATCTGTTCGCCATTTCGGAACGCGGTTACCTGCGTGAGGGCTACTGGGCGGACATCACGCTGATCGAGCGTCTGCCCGAGCCCCGCGCTGTCAGCCTCGACCCGGTTCTGGCGCACTGTCAGTGGACGCCGTTCGTGCACCATCGTTTTCATCACCGAGTGGCCACGACACTGGTCTCCGGGCAACTGGCCTGGCATGAAGGCCGGCTGGTCGAGGGCTGCCAAGGCTTGCCGCTGGCGTTCAACGCACGACGCGGTTGACCGCCATTTCTTTTCATTGACCTGAGCGCACCTGCAATGACCGAACAAGAGCTACTATCCCAACCCGAAGACGCCTACATGGACGCTGCCCAGCAAAGGTTCTTCCGTGAGCTGCTGCTTGCCCAGCGCAATGAGCTTCAGCAACGCATCGCTGAAGAATTCGAAGCGATCCGCGACTTCGAGCCTACCAGTGATCCCTCCGATATCGGCACGGCGGAGGAGCATCGTCAATGGCAATTGAGGCTGCTGGAGCGGGAGAAAAAACTGCTGGACAAGATCGACGAGGCCTTGGAACGCGTTGCCCGTGGCGAGTATGGCTGGTGTAAGGAAACTGGCGAACCGATTGGTCTCAAGCGGTTGCTGCTCAGGCCAACCGCCACCCTGTGCGTGGAGGCCAAAGAACGCCAGGAGCGCAATGAGCGGCACATGCGCGACGATTGAGGGTGCAAATCGCCACCATAGGGTTCATCAGCACATAGCCACAGTAGATGCCCCCGGGTATGCTCGCGTTCGAGGTAACGTTGTTTTGCCCATTCGCCCAGGGGCCTACGTATCACGCTGAACACCAGTTTTTATCCCGATACCTAATGGGAGGGGACGCCCTGTCCCAAGAGCGACTCAATAGCTCAGCCGTTATCAGCCGCGCCGGTCCTGGTGCTGGACGAACAGATTTTTTACATCTGTTGTTATAACGTTACCGAATATGTCGCAAATGGCAAGAGGACGAACCAGTAGGAGTCAGGGCTGAACACCCCGACCAATCCTTGCAGTGTCAATAGCAGCGTGGCGATTGCTAGCGCCACGTACGTCATGATTTTCGGTCATGTCCTGGAGGAGCGTAGCGTGCTCGGCTCGCAAGAAGCGATTGCGGCACTTGGGCAGCTGACCCGTAGTCGTGCACGTCTTATCAATGCCGATGGGCAGGTTCATGAGGTCGATAACGCAAGCCTCAACCCTGGCGACCAAGTCGAAGTCCGTGCCGGTGACCGGGTACCAGCCGATGGACGCATTATTGAAGGCCAGGCCAGCCTGGACACCGCGCCCATCACGGGGGAGTCCATTCCCCAGGAGGTGACGACCGGGATGGATATCCATGGAGGGTCGATCAATGTAATCAAT